>JANLTS010000021.1:0-14602 GCA_031363045.1 Hyphomicrobiales bacterium | reverse complement strand
CCCCAATCGGCAGGCGGGCCAACAAAGCGGCCCTTGGTGCCGGTTTCGGCGGTTGCCAATTTTGCGGCACAGGCGTCGAGCGCCTTCCAATCGGGCAAGCCCGGGCACATTTCTTCCATGTAGGTCGGATACCACCAGTCTTCGCGCGTCACGGCATTGTGGGCGCCGAGATCGATCGCACCAGCAGCAACGGCCTTGTTGAAGGATTCGGCCTGCGAACCTTCCCAAACCTCGACCTGGAAGTCCATGTCGCCGGCTGGCAAGGCGGTGTACTGCAATTGCGTATCAGACGACTTGTACTCGATGTTGTAGCCTTGCGATTGCAGAATTTGGCCCACCACATTGGCCAGCACCAGTTGGCTGGTCCAATTGTTGGTGATGATCTTGATTGGGTCCTTTGATTCTTCGGCGAAGCTGCTGGGCGCCGCAAGAAGGAGGCTAAGCCCAACGGCACTCAGGCAGGATATTCTCGTGATTGACGGCATTTCGCTTCTCCCTAAGAGGCGGATTGATGTTTTTCTGTGTTATATCCGGGTTGACCGGTTCAGCCACGATATGACACAATCTCGTTTCCTCAAAAGAAAATTTTATTCATGGTAGGCGATAGGATTTCTCGACTCGGAGACTCCAGGCCTCGGCGCCGCAGGTCCGGTACGCGTTAGACAGCAGGCGAGTTAGTGGTTAGCTTCTTCACTTCTCTCAGCGGAATCCCAAATGTCTACTAGCAGGCAATTTCCTATCCTCGGCGTTTCGGCCTGCATCTGGCGTGGGGGCCAAGTGCTGCTGGTGCAGCGGGCCAAGCCGCCCGTGGGCATCTGGGCGTTTCCGGGCGGCCATGTGGAGCCCGGTGAAAAGCTCGAACTGGCAGCGGCGCGCGAGTTGATGGAGGAAACCGGCATGACGGCCACATTCAGTCAATTGCTGGGTCTTTACGACGTTATCCGCCGGGATGCCCAAGGCCAGGTGAACATGCATTATGTCATCGCCTGTTACTTCGGCCTGGCGGGGCCTGAGACACCGGTTGCCGCCAGCGATGCGATGGCGGCCGGTTTCGTCGATCCGGCCCATCTTGGCGGCCTGGCGTTGGCGCCCAACATTGCCGAGGCGATCCAAAAAGCTAAGGCATTGCTAACGCAATCGTGACAATCCGAGTGTTGATATTAACCTTCGTTTAAGGATCGCATGGCCTGCCATCGCGCAGTTGCTATTGTGCCCTTCGGCAGCCACAACGGTGGAACATTGTGGCGGCCAGGGACGCTTTTTTATTGTGGATTCAATGCTCAAGACATCCATCAGGCCTGCGACACACGCCACTCCGGCTGAAGAAAAACAGCTGGCTCTGCGCTATCTGATGGATGCCTGGGAAGAGGCTGTCTACGAAGGGGTCGATCCCGACTGCCTGGCCACAGCGGCGATTTTCGCAGCACTTTCAGACATGATCGCCACTTACGGCGAGGAACCGGTGGCTGTCATGTGCGGGCGCCTGCCAGAGCGCATAAGAGCGGGTGAATTCACCCTCGCCAAGAGCCGGCAGTAGGCCCTAGAACACGGCATCCATCAGCAACGCGAAGCCGAAGGCGGCGATAAGTACGCCGGTCCAGCGGTTGATACGGTCGAGGATCGTCGCGGTGATGCGCGACTTCAATCGGGTGACGACAAAGCTGAGGAACAGCCACCACAAGGTGCCGCCCAGCACCACACCGGCCACGACGGTCAATGGTCTGGCGGGTGAAGAGGCCAGCGCCAGTACGCCGGACATAGTGCCGAAAATCGCCAGGAAGCCAAAGAAGACGCCGGGATTGGTGAGCGTCAACAAAAAGGTGCCCAGAGCTTTGCGGATGATGAGGCGGCGGCTCGGCACCTCCAGCAGTGCCAATTGTTCGAGGCTCATGTGCGAGCGCGCCAACCGGATGCCGAGGACCACCAGCAACACACCACCGGCCAGCATCAACGGCTTGGCATATTGCGCGATGAACTGCTCGATTGAGCTGACGCCATAGGCGGCCAGCGATGCATAGATCGAGTCGGCGGCGACCGCCCCAAGCCCGGTCATCACCGCGACCGCAAAATTGCGGCGGATGGCCGTGCGGATGACGATGATGTTGACGGGGCCGAGAGGGGCCGTCACCGACAGTCCAATAAAGATGCCGGTGATGAAAAGGATGGGGTCCATCAGCTACAGGATATCGACGACGACGCGGCCGCGCACTTTTCCGGCAACGATATCGGCGGCGACTTTCGGGACATCATCAAGCTTCACATGCGTGGTGAGGGCGTGCAGCTTCGAGAGGTCGAGATCCTTGACCAGCCGTTCCCAGACTTTCAGGCGGCGCGGCATGGGGGTGGCGACCGAGTTGATGCCGATGAGCTTGACGCCGCGCAGGATGAAGGGGGCAACGCTGGTCGGCAGGTCCATGCCTTGCGCCAACCCGCAGGCGGCCACCGTGCCGTCGATGTTGATCTGCGAGATGACATTGGCGAGCGTTACCGAGCCAACCGAGTCGATGGCGGCGGCCCAGCGCGTCTTGGCGAGGACCTTCACCGGGCCGTTGAATTCGCTGCGGTCAACGACGCCAGCGGCACCGAGGCTCTTAAGGAAAGGTTCTTCCGAGGTGCGGCCGGTGGAGGCAATGACGCGGTAGCCGAGATGGCTGAGGATGACGATGGCGGTGGTGCCGACGCCGCTTGCCGCCCCGGTCACGAGAATATCGCCATCGGACGGTTTCACTCCCTGTTCTTCCAGCGCCATGACGCAGAGCATGGCGGTGTAACCAGCAACGCCGACCGACATGCAGTCCGCCGCCGTCCAACCCTTTGGCACTGGCACCAGCCAGTCGCCGTTGACGCGGGCCACTTCGGAAAAGCCGCCGTGATGGCCCTCGCCGACGCCGTAGCCATTCAGCACCACTTGGTCGCCAGCTTTCCAGCGCGGGTGGGTTGAGGTGCGAACCACACCTGCAAAGTCGATGCCGGGGATCAGTGGAAAGCGCCGGGCGATGGGGGCTGTGCCAGTCACCGTCAGGCCATCCTTGAAGTTCACCGAGGAGTGGCTGACATCGACGGTGACATTGCCCTCCATCAAATCGCTGTCTTCGAGCGTGGTGAGGGCAGCACTCTGGCCGGTCTCGGTCTTGGAGATCAGGATGGCGCGGAAGGACATGGGGTTACCTTTCAAAGAGCTTCGATGAAGCGGATGGGTTGGCCTTGTGCCTGGCCGACGATTTCGCCATTCCACATGACCAGTCTCCCGCGCACGACGGTGCCGATGGGCCAGCCGGTGACGGTCATGTCATGATAGGGCGTCCACTTGCAGCGGCTTTCAATCCAGTCATTGGTGATGGTGCGCTTGGCTTTCATGTCGACGATGGTGAAATCGGCATCATAGCCCTCGGCGATGCGGCCCTTGCCGGCGATTCCGAAGATGCGGTTGGGGCCATGCGAGGTCAGATCGACAAAGCGCTCGAGCGACAGCCGGCCCTTGTTGACGAAATCCAGCATGATGGGAACCAGCGTCTGCACGCCGGGCATGCCGGATGGTGAATTGGGATAGGGTTTGGACTTTTCGTCCAGTGTGTGCGGCGCGTGGTCGGAACCCAGCACATCGACGAGGCCGGATTGCAGCGCCTTCCAGACGCCCAAGCGATGATGCGCCTCGCGGACCGGCGGGTTCATCTGGATCAGCGTTCCGAGGCGCTGGTAATCTTCGAGTGCGAAGGACAGGTGATGCGGCGTGACTTCCACCGTGGCGATGTCGCGATTGGCGGCGAGTAATGGAAACTCATCGGCGGTCGAGACATGCAGCACATGGATGCGCTTTCTCGTTTCGCGGGCGATGCGCAGCAGGCGCTCGGTGCACAGCCGCGCGGCCTCGGCATCGCGCCACACCGGATGGCTAGCGGGATCGCCGGTGATGCGCTCGCCCTTACGCGATTCGAGGCGGTATTCGTCTTCCGAGTGGAAGGCGGCACGGCGGCGGATGCTCTTGAGGATTGATGCCACGCCCTCATCGTCTTCCACCAGCAATGAGCCGGTCGAAGAGCCCATGAAGACCTTGGTGCCAGCACAACCGGGAAGTTGCTCAAGCTCACCCAGCAAATGCGCGTTGTCGCGGGTGCCGCCGATATAGAAGGCGAAGTCGCAATACATGCGATTCGTGGCCCGCTTCACCTTGTCGGCGAGTGCATCTTCGGTGATGGTGAGTGGGCTGGTGTTGGGCATTTCGAAGACACCGGTGACGCCACCCATGACGGCGGCGCGGCCACCGGTTTCGAGGTCTTCCTTGTGCTCGGCACCGGGCTCGCGCAGGTGCACCTGGCTGTCGATGACGCCGGGAAGGATGTGAAGCCCCGTGCAGTCGATCACTTCGCCGGCCTGGTCCTTGCCGAAATGGCCGATGCCCACGATCTTTCCGCCAGCCAAGGCGATGTCGCGGGGGCCCGTCCCGTCATGGTTGACGACGATACCGCCTTTGAGGATCACTTCGGCGTGGACGGGCATGGGCTTTCCTTGCTTGTGGTCTCAGGCCTTCGTAAATGTGGATTGGAAACGAAGCAACAAAGATGCGCGACATTCGCTTTACGGCTGGCCTGCTGCCGGGCCGGGCCCTTTTTACCATCGGGGGGCCTGACGCCAGGCATTTCCTGCATAATCTGCTGACGGCGGATATCGAAGGGCTGCAACAAGGCCAGGCGGCCTATGCGGCGCTGTTGAGCCCGCAGGGCAAGATGCTGTTCGACATGTTCGTGCAGCACAATACCGAAGGCTATCTCATCGACTGTGCAGCTTCGCAACGTGCCGAACTGGTGAAGCGGCTGGGATTCTACAAGCTCAGGTCCAAGGTCAGTGTCGCGCCCCACGACGGCGAAGTGGGGGTTTCACGCTGGGAGCCAGCGGCAGCCGGGCGCTATGCCGATCCCCGCTGCGAGGCGATGGGGTGGCGTTTCGTGGCTGAGGCGGGCAGCCTGCCGGGAAGTCCGGCCTATGACGCGGCGCGGATTGCGTTGGGGTTGGCCGATAGCGACGCCGACCTTGGTTCGGGCGAGTTCTTCCCGCATGAGGCCAATCTCGACCAGCTGGGGGCCGTGAATTTCACCAAGGGTTGTTACATCGGCCAGGAAGTGGTGTCGCGCATGGAGCATCGGGGAACGGCGCGCAGCCGCATCCTGCCGGTCGAATTTGATGGTGAAGCACCGGCCAAGGGGACGGACATCCGGGCGGGTGAAAAGCTGATCGGTTCCATGCTGTCGTCATCTGGTTCGATTGGCCTCGCCTTGTTGCGGCTGGACCGCCTGGGCGAAGCAACGGAGCCGCTGCTGACAGGCGGTGTCAGCCTGCGCGTGCTGAAACCACGCTGGGCACGTTATGATTTGCCGGGTTCACAGGAGATCGCATGACCGCTGTTCGGCACGAGGACGGGAAATGCCGCTGCACCTGGTGCGGAAGTGATCCGCTCTATGTCACCTACCATGATACCGAGTGGGGGGTGCCCGAGTATGGCGCGCGCGAACTGTTTGAGAAGTTGCAGCTCGACGGATTTCAGGCCGGATTGTCGTGGATCACCATCCTGCGCAAGCGCGACAATTTCCGGCTGGCTTTTGATGGCTTCGAACCCGAGATCATGGCGCGATACAAACCGAAGAAACTGGCTGATCTGATGCAGGATGCCGGCATTGTGCGCAACCGGCTGAAGATCGAGGCCAGTGTCAGCAATGCGCAAGCCTATCTGGCGATCCCGGACTTCTCCCGATACCTTTGGGATTTTCTCGATGGGCGGCCGTTGCAGAACAGCGTCAAGAATGGCGGCGAGGTTCCGGCCAAGACAGCGTTGGCAGAGAAGATATCGAAGGACCTGCAGAAACGCGGCTTCCGTTTTGTCGGGCCAACCATCGTCTATGCCTTCATGCAGGCCTGCGGGCTGGTGAACGATCATCTTGTCGACTGCCACCGGCACGAGGCAGTGAAACATGAAGCCTTCAACCGCTAAGGCGCCACGCGCCTGGCAGCGCATGCTGTCGGGGCGTAGGCTCGACCTGCTCAATCCATCACCACTCGATATCGAGATTGAAGACATTGCGCATGGGCTGGCGCGCGTCGCCCGCTGGAATGGCCAGACAAAGGGCGATCATGCCTTCTCGGTGGCGCAGCATTGCGTGCTGGTGGAGGAAATTGCTTTTCATCTTGATCCGGCGATGGATCACGCGGCCCGGCTGTCGGCGCTGCTGCACGATGCGCCGGAATATGTGATCGGCGACATGATCTCGCCGTTCAAGGCGGCACTTGGTTATGACTACAAGGCCTTCGAGTTGCGGCTGATGGCGGCGATCCACATCCGCTTTGGACTGCCGGCGCAATCGAGTGCCAAACGCGAGAGCCACATCAAGAAGGCCGACCGCATTGCCGCCTATCTGGAGGCAACACAGTTGGCGGGCTTTGATGTTGCAGAGGCGGACACGATCTTCGGGCGGCCACGCGGACTTGATGGCGATGGCTTAGTGAAATTCTTCAAGCTGAAGCCGTTGGCGCCCAATGATGCCGCGGCACTCTATGTGAAGGCATTCAGGAAACTCACAGGCTAAGCCCATGATCATCGTCGGTCCACTCAACCAGGTTCAACCGCTCATCGACGCGCATGACGTAAGTCATGTGGTGACGATGCTGGCGCCCGATACGCCGCATGAGCTGCCGAAAGGCATCGCCACCGAGCGACATCTGAGATTGTATTTTCACGATATCGTGCAGCAGATGGATGGCCACGTGCCGCCGCGTGCTGCTGATGCCGAAAGGCTGATCGCGTTTCTGAAAGACTGGGACCGCGAGAAGCCGATGCTCATTCACTGCTGGGCGGGCATCAGCCGCTCGACGGCGGCGGCCTACACCGCACTCTGCCTGTTTCGTCCGCAGGCTGACGAACAGGAACTGGCATGGGAACTGCGTCATGCCTCGCCATCGGCCACGCCCAACCGGCTGATCGTGTCGTTCACCGATGACATCCTCGGCCGTGGCGGCCGCATGGTGAAAGCCATCGAAAAAATTGGCCGAGGTGCGGATGCCTATGAGGGCACGCCGTTCAAGTTGAAGGTGTGAGACTGTAGCAGCACCTTGCAGAGGCCCTCATCCCCCTGTCGGGACCTTCTCCCATTCTACGAACGGGAGAAGGCACATCGGTTCTTGCGTCTTCGCCCGTGGCGAAGCCATGGGAGAAGGTCCCGACAGGGGGATGAGGGCACTTCGTTCTACTTTCCGCTGTGGGCATAGTCCCAGTAGAGTTCGCGGGCCTTGGCCCTCAATGGGCCGGGCTGGAAATTCTTTTGTTCGACGCGGGTGATGGGCGCAACCTTGCTGTAGTTGCCGGTCGAGAAGACTTCGTCGGCCGCGATAAATTCTTCCCAGCGGATGGAACGCTCATGTACCGTGACACCTGACTTCCGCAACAGGCCGATGACACGCTGACGGGTGACGCCGTTGAGGAAGGTGCCGTTGGGCACAGGCGTATGGGCTTCGCCGTTTTTGGCGAGCCAGATGTTGGCGGTGGCGAGTTCAGAGACGTTGCTCAAGGGATCGAGCATCACAGCATTGTCAAAGCCGCGCGTCTTGGCCTCGCGGATGGCGCGGGCCGAATTGGGGTAGTGGCAGGCGGCCTTGGCATCGGTTGGTGCAAACTCGTAGGAGGGCCTGCGGAAGGGCGAACAGGTGACCGAGAAGCCGGTGGGCTTGGGCAGCGGCGCATCATAGACCGACAGTGAAAACTGGGTCGACTCCGGATCGACATCGACAAAGCCATCGGCGGCCCAGAACATCGGGCGGATATAGAGTTCGGTGCCTTTTGGAAATTTGCCGATGCCGTCGCGGATCAGCTCCTCGATTTCGTCTGCCGACTTAATGATCTTGAGGCCGAAGCTGGTGGCCGAACGCACGATGCGCTGGCAATGCTGATCGATGTCAGGGGCCACGCCTTCAAAGGCGCGGGCGCCATCAAAAACGCAGGAGCCGAGCCAGGGTGCGTGGTCCATGGCACCCATAATCAGAGGGTTACCCTTGTGCCAGTCGCCGCCATACCAGGTCCAGGCGGTCTTCGATGGTTCGGTCCAGGCCATGATCGGCGATTCCTTTTTCTTTGAACCTCACCTTAGACCACGTGACACGCAAAGAAAAAGGGCACCCGCGCGGCGCCCTCTGGATGTCAGCCATGCAAGCTCAATCACGAGTCTTCGTAGAAGACGTGGCGGCCGATCTTGATCAGGCGCTTCATCGATTTGGCCCACTTCGGACGCACGTAGTCGGCATGATAGTTGGTGGCGGTGCCAATGGCCGCGACCTTGGAATCGCCGCCCAAAGCCTTCTGCGCCACGCGCTTGGATTTAGCCCAGGATGACGCACTCTTCACATCGTCCGGAAGGCCATCGCAGGCAAAGGAGAACTGGCAGGAATTGCGCCGTCCGGATCCCTGATAGACCACACCACAAATGGTCTTGGGGTATTCCGGGTCCTTGACGCGGTTGAGGATGACCCTGGCCACCGCCAGTTGGCCCAGTTCCGATTCGGAGCGGGCTTCAAAATAAACGGCGCGGGCGAGGCAATTCTCTTCGGCCAAGGCCACACGGCGCTGGGCCACGGCCTTCTGCTTCTCGCTGCGCTTGAGCTTGAATACCTGCTCGATCTTGGCCTTGGGCGGAGCGAGAGCCAGCTTCTTCTTTGGCGGCTCGGCGGTTTCGGCTTTCAGATCGACGGAGGCGGGAACAATTTGTACCTTGGTGGTGGCGGGTGCGGCGGGAGCCACGGGAATTGCAGCCAAAGCTACTTCCGTCTTGGTGACCGTCGAGGTGTTGGGTTCAACCGCGAATTTCTTGGCAATCGTGCGGTTGATGATCTCGAGGCCGGTGCCATCCGGCATCAGCGAGCCCTTGGCGATGATGTTAGAAGACTGCGATATGACCGGTTCGAGCATCCGGTCAGCCACGGCGTTATGGGCGACGGCATTCTGGCCCATATAATGACCGGCAAAGGCAAAGGCCATGATGAGCATGACGCCGCCGAAGGTCATCGGACCATATTCGCGGAGCGCGCCACGCTTTTCGCGAATGACGTAGTCCTCGAATTGCCTGGGCCGTGCTGGCCCCTGTTTACGCGTTGTTTTCTTCACTTCCCCTCGACAAACCGTGGGCCGCAATTGATTGCGGCGATGTTAACTCGCGGTAGTCTATTCCTCGCCCGTTTATCACAAGTTAACCATCGCGACAACCCAAAGCGGCCTGGACGGCGTCAAAAATCGGGCAGAGTCAAAATACTGTTAACAACTTGTATCAATTCAAATCACCTTGTGATTTGAAAGGCTTGCTTGCGCAGCGGCGAGCCTGGCGATGGGCACCCGGAAGGGCGAGCATGACACATAGTCAAGTTTGATGCTCTCACAAAAGGCAATTGAGGCGGGATCACCGCCATGTTCGCCGCAGATTCCAGTCTTCAGTTCTGGCTTGGTCTGACGCCCGCGCTCGGCGCCCATCGCCACCAGTTCGCCGACGCCTTCGATATCGAGCGAGATGAAGGGATCGGTGCGGAAGACGCCCTTGGCGGTGTATTCGCCGATGAAACGGGCGGCGTCATCGCGGCTGATGCCGAAAGTCGTCTGGGTCAGGTCGTTGGTGCCGAAGGAGAAGAAGTCGGCGGACTGTGCGATGTCGGCGGCGCGGAGAGCGGCGCGCGGCAACTCGATCATGGTTCCCACAAGATAGTCGATGGTGATGCCGGTTTCCTTTGCCACCTGGTCTGCCACAGCGACGATCCGTTCCTTCACCACGTCGAGTTCGGCCTTGGAAGCGACGAGCGGCACCATGACTTCCGGAATCGGTGCCTTGCCGGTGCGGCGGGCAACATCGGTTGCCGCCTCGAAAATGGCGCGTGACTGCATCTCGGTGATTTCCGGATAGGTGATCAGCAGGCGCACGCCGCGATGGCCGAGCATCGGGTTGAATTCCTGCAACTCGGCCAGACGGGCGCGCAGCGTATCAGGATTGGCCTGCATCTGATCGGCCACTTCCTCGATCTCATGGTCGGCCTGCGGCAAGAACTCGTGCAGCGGCGGATCGAGGAGGCGGATGGTGACGGGAAGGCCCGCCATGATGTCGAAGAGATCGATGAAATCCTGGCGCTGCATCGGCAGGATCTTGGCCAGTGCCACGCGGCGCTTGTCGGGCTTGTCGGCGAGGATCATCTCGCGCACGGCGAGAATGCGGTCGGCATCGAAGAACATGTGTTCGGTGCGGCAGAGGCCGATGCCTTCAGCACCGAACTCGCGTGCCGTCCTGGCATCGCGCGGGGTTTCGGCATTGGCCCTGACAACCATGCGACGGACACCATCAGCCCAGGTCATCAGCTTGGCAAAATCGCCCGAGAGCTCCGGCTTGATGGTGGCGACCTCGCCTTTCATCACCTGGCCAGTACTGCCGTCGATGGTGATGATCTCGCCGCGCTTCATGGTCACGTCCATGACGCTCAAGGTTCCGGCCTTGTAATCGACACGGATCGAGCCGGCGCCCGAGACGCAGGGCTTACCCATGCCACGGGCCACGACAGCGGCGTGGGAGGTCATGCCGCCGCGCGTGGTGAGGATGCCCTCGGCGGCGTGCATGCCATGAATATCCTCAGGGCTGGTCTCGATCCGCACCAGGATGACGCGGTGATTGAGGGCCTTCAGGCGTTCGGCCGTATCGGCATCAAAGACGATTTCGCCCGATGCCGCACCGGGAGAAGCCGGAAGGCCGGTGGCGATCACCTCGCGCTTGGCTTGCGGGTCAAGGGTTGGGTGCAGTAGCTGATCGAGTGAAGCAGGATCGATGCGCATCACGGCCTCGGAGGTAGTGATCAACCCCTCCTCCGCCATGTCGACGGCGATTTTCAGGGCCGCCTTCGCAGTTCGCTTGCCGGTGCGGGTCTGCAGCATCCAGAGCTTGCCGTCCTGAATGGTGAACTCCATGTCCTGCATGTCGCGGTAATGGGCTTCGAGGCGATCGAAGGTGGCGCTCAGTTCAGCGAAGGTTTCAGGCATCAACGCTTCGAGCGAGGGCGCTTCGCTTGCCGCCTCGCGCCTGGCGCGCTCGGTGATATTCTGCGGCGTGCGGATGCCCGCCACCACGTCTTCGCCTTGGGCATTGACGAGGAATTCGCCGTAGAGTTCCTTCGCACCCGTCGAGGGATTGCGGGTGAAGGCAACGCCGGTGGCGCTGGTCGAGCCCATGTTGCCGAAGACCATGGCCTGGATGTTGACGGCGGTTCCCCAGTCTTGCGGAATGTTGTTGAGCTTGCGGTAGGTGATGGCGCGGGCGCCATTCCACGACTTGAACACGGCGCCGATGGCACCCCAAAGCTGCTGCTGCACGTCTTGCGGGAAGGGCTTGCCGGTGTGTTCGAGAACCAGCGCCTGGTAGCGGGCGATCAATGGCAGCCATTCCTCGGCGGTGATCTCGGTATCGAGCCCATAGCCGCGCTCGTCCTTGTAGCCGCCGAGGATGTCCTCGAACTCGGCATGATCGACACCCAGAACGACATCAGAATACATCGAAATGAAGCGGCGATAGCTGTCATAGGCAAAGCGCCGGTCGTTGGAACGGGTGGCGAGGCCTTCGACGGTCTTGTCATTGAGGCCGAGGTTGAGAACGGTATCCATCATGCCCGGCATTGAGGCACGCGCACCTGAGCGGACCGAAACCAGCAGTGGATTTTGGGGGCTGCCGAAACGAGCACCGACCAGACCCTCGACCTCGCCAAGGGCTACTTTCACCTGGGCTTCAAGGCTTGAGGGGTAAGTGCTATCATTGGCATAATAGGCGGTGCAGACTTCGGTGGTGACCGTGAAGCCCGGTGGTACCGGCAGGCCGAGATTGGCCATCTCTGCCAGGTTGGCGCCCTTGCCGCCAAGCAGGGCCTTCATTGCTGCCCCGCCCTCGGCCTTGCCGCCGCCGAAGTTATAGACGAGTTTCATCGATTCAGCCGCCATGACAGGTCACTTTCAGGTTTCAGGAGTTCTAGTACAAGGATAGCGGGCGGCGGCCCAAAGAAATGAAACCACAGTTAAAGATTGTGTGCAATGCAATATGGCACTTGCGGCGCTGCTATGTTCCCCTCCCCCTCGTGGGGAGGGGTTAGGGGTGGGGGGTGGTTGACAGTTTGACTCGCGGCCCCCCACCCTTGATCCCTCCCCACAAGGGGGAGGGAAATTTAACACGGTCTGCCGCTATTTCTGCCGCACATAAAGGATCCACACGGCAATCCCGAGGTTCAGCACGTTCCAGGCAACGCCGTGGACGAAGGCGGCAGTATAGGAGCCGGTATAGTCATAGATCTCGCCCGACAGCCAGCCGCCCAGGGCCATGCCGAAGACCGTGGCGGTCAGCACCGTGCTGATGCGGTACCCCGCCTCGCGGGCCGGAAAATGATCGCGGATGATCATCGCGTAGCTCGGCACGATGCCGCCTTGCGCCAGGCCGAAGACGGCGGAGACGACATAGAGCGAGGTCAGGCCGTCGAAGGGAATATAAAACAGCAAGGCCAGCATCTGCAGGAAGGAGCCGGCAATCAGTGTAGCCAGTCCGCCGATCTTGTCGGCAATGAAGCCGGATGCCAAACGGCTCAATACGCCGAAACCCAGCATCAGCGACAGCATCTCGGCGCCCCGCGCCGGGCCGAAGCCCAAGTCAGCGCAATAGGCGACGATATGGACCTGCGGCATCGACATGGCGACGCAGCAGGAGAGGCCGGCCAGAACCAGTGCGGGATAGAGCAGCGGGTGGCGGGGCAACAGGCCCTTGTGGCCGGATGCTGCGCTGGCCGGGCTCGCACTGTCATCAAATTTCGGGCGGCGGCGCAGCAGCTGGGCCAGTGGCACAATGACCACGATGGAGATGATGCCGAGCCCGATGTAAGTATTGCGCCAGCCCCAGGTTTCGATTGCGTATTGCATGAAGGGCGGCCAGATGGTGCCGGCGATGTAGTTGCCGCTGGCGGCGATGGCGACTGCAAGGCCACGGCGCTTCAGGAACCATTGCGAGGTATCGGCAACGAGTGGGCCAAAGGTCGAGGAGCTGCCGAGAAAACCGATGAACACCGCCTGCACCACCAGCAATTGCCAGTAGCTTTGCGACAGGGCAGCGAGGATAAAGCCAACGCCCAGCGAGACGCCGCCAATCGTCACCGGAACGGAAATGCCGAAGCGGTCGGCGATGCGGCCCATGACAAAGCCACCAAAGGCAAAGCCGATGAATGTGGCGGTATAAGTCATCGAGGCACCTGCCCGGTCGAGACCGAACTCCTGCTGGATGGTTGGCAACGCCACCACGGCCAGCCACAGGCCGATGCCGCCGACCACCGCCAGCACGAGTGAAATAACCAGGCGCGTCCAGGCGTAGCGGCTATCGGGGGCATAGGAGGTTGCGGAATTCATGGCTTCTCCCTACGCTTGCTGGGTGGACGGGTCAAAGAACGCAACGCAGGATTCGCGACGGGGTGAGTTGCGAAACCTGCATGGTCCAATTCCAAATCCGGGGAGACACGATGACGACAATCGACTGGCGCGCGACGCTGAAGCTGCTTCTGCCACTTCTGGCGATCGGCATCATCGCCATCCTCGGCGTGAACTTTCTGCTCTCGCAGCGCCTCAGCACGACCATCACCGATGGCCTGCTGGCGCGCGAGGGCCAGGTGAAACAGGAATTCCTCTCCAGCATTCTCGCCGCCGAGCACGGCGAAGGCGCGCTGTTCACGCAACCGGGACCGAGCGCCGCGCTGGTCTCGTTCAGTGAACATGTGCGCAGCCTGCCGGGCCTGGTTCGCGCCAATATCTATTCGCCCGACGGCTTCATCCGCTATTCGACCGATGCCAACCTGATCGGCGTGCAGTTTTCCGACAACACAGAGCTGGCGGAAGCTTTCGGCGGCAAGATCATCTCGGCTCTCGAAACCCAGGCCGCGAGTGGCAAATCCGAGCATCTGGCCTTGAACCAGATCGGTGGCGAGCAACTGATCGAGGCTTATATTCCCGTGGCGGGTGCTGATGGCAAGATCGTCACGGTGGTCGAGTTCTACCGCAAGGACGCGTGGATGGCGGGTCTCGCATCCAGTGCACAATACAGCTTCTTGCTTGCCTCGCTGATCAGTATTATCGTTCTGGCCCTGGCACTGCTTTTGAGCCTCAACATGCGGCGAACCAGAGCCTGAGAAAACCACAATAACCGCTTTTGCCGGCCCTGTAACTTAAGTCACAGCCCGGCGCCCGGCATTGGTCTATTCCACATGTCATCCGCAGCAATCACGCTGCACCAACATGAATGGAGATTACAATGGCACTCATCACGAAAATCGGCACAGCTGACGACGATACCTTCGACTTCAGCAACAGGTTGAACGACAGGTTCGACATCTCGGGCCTCGGTGGCGACGACGAGATCACCGGCGGCCAGTTGAACGATATCCTCAGCGGCGGCAAAGGCAACGACGTCATGAAAGGCGAGGCCGGCAACGACAGGATGCAGGGCAATGCCGGAAACGACGTGTTGTTCGGCGGCGACGGAAAGGACTTTCTGAACGGCGGTAGTGGCGTCGATTTCCTCAATGG
>JANLTS010000666.1:0-4298 GCA_031363045.1 Hyphomicrobiales bacterium | reverse complement strand
CTCATTTTCATTCTTACCTCCCCCCTCGCGGGGGAGGTCGACGCGCACAGCGCGGCGGGAGAGGGGGCCCTTCACCGCTTGACCTCCCAAGACGTAGTGCCGTCCTTGTTGTCCTTGATGGCAATGCCCATCGCCGCCAACTCGTCGCGGATGCGATCACTCTCCGCCCAGTTCTTCGCCTTGCGGGCGTCGAGGCGGGCAGCGATGAATGTTTCTACCTTCCTCGCCTTCAACCCATCCGAGATCATCTGCACCGGCAAATAGTCTGCGAGCCCGAGAAAGCCGATGTTTCCGATAAGTTCATCGATATCCCTGCCCGCTAACATACTATCAATTGCCTCCTTTGTGTTGAGGTCATCATTGAGATGAACCAAAACATCCTCGCTTGGAACGCTCTTGATTTCGCGTGGTGACAACTGAGGGTACTTGTCTCTTATCCGACGAAAGGCACCCGCTAGGCGCGACTGGGCTTCTTCAAGACGTGAAACAGTGAAATCGAGTGGTTGGCGATAGGCCGTCATCAACATCGCAAACCTTAATACACTGCCGTGCCACATTCGATCCGCAAATCTGGTAGTTTCCAACAGCTCACTAATCGTAAAAAAATTCCCCAGGCTCTTCGACATCTTTTGCCCCTCGACTTGCAGGAAGCCGTTGTGCATCCAGATGTTGGCCATCACCGCCGTGCCATGGGCGCAGCGCGATTGGGCGATTTCGTTTTCGTGGTGGGGGAAGATCAGGTCCAATCCACCGCCGTGGATGTCAAACACCTCACCCAGATAGCGCTTGCTCATCGCCGAGCATTCGATGTGCCAGCCGGGGCGGCCCCTTCCCCACGGGCTGTCCCAGCCGGGCTCGTCGGCGCTCGACAGTTTCCACAACACGAAATCCGCCGGGTTGCGCTTGTGGGCTTCAACCGCCACCCTCGCACCCGCCTGCTGGTCGTCCAAGTTGCGCTGGCTCAGGCGCCCATAATCCGGCATCGAGGGCACGCTGAACAGCACTTCGCCCGCCGCCACATAGGCATGGCCACGGGTAATCAGTGTACCGATCATCTCGATCATCTGTACGATGTTATCAGTGGCGCGCGGCTGTTCGGTGGGCTCAAGGCAGCCCAGCGCCCTGGCATCGGAGAAAAACTGGTTGGCCGTCGTCTCCGTCACCCGGCGGATCGCCTCGTTCAGCGGCAGATCGGGAAAATCCCGAAGTGCCCGCGCGTTGATCTTATCGTCAACGTCGGTGATGTTGCGGACATACTTCACATGCTCCGCGCCATAGTGATGGCGCAGCAGCCGGAACAACACGTCAAAGACGATGACCGGGCGGGCGTTGCCGATATGGGCGAAGTCATAGACCGTCGGCCCGCAGACATACATGCGCACATCCGCGGCGTTCAGCGGAGTGAACTCTTCCTTGGTGCGGGTCAGTGTGTTGTAGAGGCGGAGCGGCATGGTTTCATCCAAGGCTTGGCTGGCCCGGGGATCGCTCTATCTCAATTCAAGTCAAGCGGCACCCTGCCAGCGGTTTTGAGCTAGCTGCAAATAATGCCGCAAATGGCGGCGATGGTGCGGGTGGCGTTCATTGCGGGGCGCACCATGCGTCAGGCCGGTTGCGGCGTCAAGTGGCGGGGCGAAAGCAGGGTTGCCATGCCGTTTACAGCCTACCGTTTGCCCCAGCCGGCAGGCTATTGATAGTCACTCAGCGGACGGCAGCAGTGGCGCAGCAGCAGAACATCGGACAAGCGGGACTATGGATGGCGGGTTGGCTCACCGCCACGCTGGCCATGACCATTGCCGCGCGGGAACTCGGCCACACCATCCCGGTGTTCGAGCTGATGCTGTTCCGCAGCGTGACCGCCACCCTGATCCTGACGCCAATCGTTATGCTGAACGGCGGCCTGCGGGGCCGCCTGTCGCAATTGCCGCTGCATCTCATACGCAACGTCGTGCATTATGGCGGCCAATACGCCTGGCTTTCAGCGCTGATGCTGATCCCGCTGGCCGAGGTCATCGCCATTGAATTCACCATGCCGCTGTGGATTGCCATTCTCGCCACCGCCTTCCTGGCCGAGCGCCTGTATGGCTACAAGATCGCCGCACTGGTGATCGGTTTTGCCGGGGTCTTGATGATCGTCAAACCTGGCCTTACCTTCAATCCCGGTCATCTGGTGGCGCTGGCCGCCGCATTGCTGTTTGCCTGCACGGTGACGATGACCAAGTTCATCACCCGGCGCGATACGGCGTTGACCGTCATCTTCCTGATGTTCGCCAGCCAGACGGTGATCGGCGCAATTCCGGCCTGGCTCACATGGACGTGGCCGCCGGTTGACGCCTACAAGTGGATCGCCATCGTGGCGCTGACCGGCACCGGTTCGCACTACTGCCTGTCGAAGGCGATTTCGCTGGCCGATGCGACGGCCGTCATGCCGATGGATTTCCTGCGCCTGCCGCTCACAGCGTTGGCTGGCTACCTGCTCTATGCCGAAGGTGCCGATATCTGGTCGGTTGCAGGCGCGTTGCTCATTCTCACCGCCAACACCATCAATCTCCTGAAAGCCCACAGCACATGACACCTTCCGAACAGCGCCATCACCGGGCTGGTTTGCTGCTGGTGGCGGCCGCTGCCCTCTCGTGGTCCTCGGCCGGAATTTTCGTGCGCCTCATCGGAGCTGATCTCTTCACCTTGCTGTTCTGGCGCGGGCTGTTCTCGGGCGCCACGGTCCTTCTGGTTTTCATCTGGCTGGAACGCGGGCAGGTTCCGGTCATCATGCGTTCGCTGCGCTGGCCTACCATCGCAGTGGCCTTGCTCTCGGCCCTCAGCATGGTCACCGGCATCGGCGCCATACGTTATGGCGCGGTGGCCGACGTCATGGTGATCTATGCCACCGTGCCCTTCGTCACTGCCGCCGTAGCTTATATTTTCATCGGCGAGAAGCCGAGCCGCGCCACGCTCGCCGCCAGCGTGGTGGCGCTGGTAGGGGTCGGCGTCATGCTGTGGGGCGCTCCCATCGGCGGCAGCATGACCGGGCAGTTGCTGGCGGTGCTGATGACGCTCGGCATGGCGGGCTTCACCACCATCATGCGCCATCACCGCGAGGTACCGATGCTGCCGGCCATGGCGGCCTCGGCCTGGATCTGCTCGTTCATCAGCTTCTGGTGGGCGAGCCCGGCCAGCATCACGCCCGCCGATTTCGCACTCTGCGCCGCCTTTGGGGTGTTTCAGAATGGCCTTGGCCTGGCGCTCTACACATTTGGTTCAAAGCGTGTGCCGGCATCGGAGGCGACCTTGCTGGCGGCACTCGAAGTGCCCCTCACACCCCTCTGGGTTTTCCTGTTTCTCGGTGAAACGCCATTGGCACCCACGCTGGTAGGTGGCGGCATCGTTCTGGCCGCACTTGTTATCCATATCGCGCGGGAATTGCGCCGGCCGTCCTCGGCAGCTCCTGCCGGGTTCGCGGCACCGCCTTAGTTCTGGCCCAGATTAATCGCAATGCCTGCATATTGAATTTGAATTGCCGAAAAACCTTCACTTCACCTCGCATTATCTTTGCTGGTATAGCTGTAACCCGTCCCGTGGAGACGGTAACTCTTGAAGTGGCTTACAAATGGCGCATTTGCTCAGGTATGGAGGTGTTGTGCATGCTTCGATCGTGAGATCGAACCCGCAGCACATTTTCTCCCATACGCTCGCATTGCAGATCTATGACAGCAATGCCATTTACTCGATGATCCCGAAAAACGGCTGCACCACCATGCGGCTGTCGATCGCTTTGGCCAATGGCGCCATTGCCGACCGGACGGAATGGGAATGGATTCATCAGAACAATGATTCCTTCCGGCCCAGTTTCAAAGAACTGGCGCTGGCCAGTTACCGTTACACCGTGCTGCGTTGCCCCTATGGCCGCCTCGTTAGCTGCTATCTCGACAAGATCGTCAAACGCACGCCCGATGCCCAGAAATTCCTCGCTGCCTCAAAATATGCCGGCGACCTCGACAAACTCACATTCCGCCAGTTTTGCGAGGAGATCGTGAAGCCGGCCGTGCGCATTTCCAACATGCACTGGCGGCCGCAGATCGATTTCCTGGTCTATGCCGATTATGATGACTATTTTTGTTTCGAGGATTTCGCCGCCATCGCTCCTGTCCTCAAGTCGCGCATCGGACTCGAACTGATCGATGCGCGGCCGATGGCCCGTCACGATTCAAGCCATTACAAATCCATCAACGCGTCGTTGTCCTTCGCCGATGTCGAGCTCTCGCATCTGGAAGCCATGCTGCTCAACGGCTTTTACCCGGCAC
>JANLTS010000655.1:0-2738 GCA_031363045.1 Hyphomicrobiales bacterium | reverse complement strand
ACCGACTTCTACATGACCAACCCGATTGCGCGGGCCTCCAAGACCATGGCCGAGTGCTCGGCCGTGAAGAACGTGGCCAGGCTTGAGGCGGCGGAGTGAACCGATGATCGAGATGCTCGCCACTGTCGGCCTGATCCTCATTCAAAGCGTCGCACTCATCGTCGCGCTGCTGATCTTCGTCGCCTATCTCATTCTCATGGATCGCAAGGTCTGGGCCGCCGTGCAGATGCGCCGTGGGCCCAACGTCGTCGGACCCTGGGGCCTGTTCCAGTCCTTCGCCGACCTGATCAAGTTCGCGGTGAAGGAGCAGATCATCCCCGACGGCGCCAACAAGGGCATATTCATCATTGCCCCGTTGGTGACGTCTGTGCTGGCCATTTCGGCCTGGGCGGTGGTGCCATTGGCCGATGGCTGGGCGATTGCCGATATCAATGTCGGCATCCTCTATCTCTTCGCGCTGTCCTCGCTCGGCGTCTATGGCGTCATCATGGGCGGCTGGGCCTCGAACTCGAAATATCCCTTCCTCTCGGCGCTGCGCTCGGCGGCCCAGATGGTCTCCTATGAAGTGTCGATCGGCTTCGTCATCATTACCGTTCTGCTGTGCGCCGGGTCGTTGAACGTCAGCGAAATCGTCCGTACACAGCAGACCGGCTTCGGCACCATGCTGGGATTGCCGAACTCTTTCCTCGACTGGTACTTCATTCCGCTGTTCCCGATGTTCGTCATCTTCTTCGTCTCGGCGCTGGCCGAAACCAACCGCCCGCCGTTTGACCTCGTCGAGGCGGAATCGGAACTGGTGGCGGGCTTCATGGTGGAATATTCGGCCACTGGTTATCTGCTGTTCATGCTCGGCGAATATGTCGCCATCACCTTGATGTGCGCCATGACCGCCATTCTGTTCCTTGGCGGCTGGCTGCCGATCATCGACATTCCGGTGCTGAACTGGGTGCCGGGCGTCTTGTGGTTCTTGGCCAAGGTGCTGTTCGTGTTCTTCATGTTCGCCATGGTGAAGGCCATCGTGCCGCGCTACCGCTATGACCAGCTGATGCGGCTGGGCTGGAAGGTGTTCCTGCCGATCTCGCTGTTCTGGGTGGCGCTCACCGCCGGTGTGCTTGTGGTCTTCGGATGGGCGCCATGAACAACGGCAGCCTCATTGGTGCGCTGGTGTTTTTGGGCCTCGGGCTGATCGAGCTGGCGGTGCTGAACCGCTCGCTCTATCCAACACTTCGCTGGCGCCACGAGAAGGCCAAGCTCACGCAGGAGCAAGGCATCGATCCAAATCGTATCATGCTGCTCGTCAAGATACAGAGTCTCGTCGTCATGCCGCTGCTGGGCTTCTTCTTCGGCAAGGAAATTTTCGGGTGAACCACACATGAGAGTTGCACAAGCCGCCCGCTCGCTGTTCCTGAAAGAATTCGCCTCCGCCACGGTGATGGCGATGCGCTATTTCTTCGCGCCCAAGGCGACGATCAATTACCCCAACGAAAAGGGACCACTGTCGCCCCGCTTCCGTGGCGAGCACGCGCTGAGGCGTTATCCCAATGGCGAGGAACGTTGCATCGCCTGCAAGCTCTGCGAGGCCATCTGCCCGGCGCAAGCCATCACCATCGAGGCAGGCCCCCGCCGCAATGACGGCACGAGGCGGACGACACGCTACGACATCGACATGGTGAAGTGCATCTACTGCGGCTTCTGCCAGGAAGCTTGTCCGGTCGATGCCATCGTCGAGGGACCCAATTTCGAATATGCCACCGAAACGCGCGAGGAGCTGCTCTTCAACAAGGAGAAGCTGCTGGCCAATGGCGACCGCTGGGAACGCGAGATCGCGCGCAACATTGCGCTCGATAGCGATTACCGGTGAGGAGGTAACATGATCGCTGCACTCTTCTTTTATCTGTTCTCGGCGATGGCCGTTGCGTCCGCCGTGATGGTTATCTCTTCACGGAACCCGGTGCATTCGGTGCTGTTCCTCATCCTCTGTTTCTTTAATGCGGCGGGCCTGTTCATCCTGATGGGTGCCGAGTTCCTGGCGATGATCTTGGTCGTCGTCTATGTCGGTGCCGTGGCCGTGCTGTTCTTGTTTGTGGTGATGATGCTCGACGTCGATTTCGTCGAGCTGCGCACCGGCATGCTGAACTATGTGCCAATCGGCGCCACCATCGGCTTGATTGTGCTGGTGGAGCTGGCCCTTGTGCTCGGCAGCTGGGTCATCGATCCGGCCAGCGTGGCGATCAAGGGAGCGCCAACGCCCAGTGATGTCACCAACACCGAGGCGCTGGGCCGCGTGCTTTATACAGATTTCATCTATTACTTCCAGGCGGCGGGCCTCGTGTTGCTGGTCGCCATGGTGGGCGCCATTGTGCTGACGCTCCGCCACAAGGAAGGCGTGAAGCGCCAGAACATTTCCGACCAGGTGGCCCGCAATCCGGCGACATCAATGGAAATCATCAAGGTCAAGTCGGGGCAGGGGATCTGAGCCATGGAGATCGGTCTCTCACACTATCTCACCGTCGCTGCGATCCTGTTCACCATCGGCATCTTCGGGATTTTCCTCAACCGCAAGAACGTCATCGTCATCCTGATGTCGATCGAGCTCATGCTGCTGGCCGTCAACATCAACCTCGTGGCGTTCTCGACCGCCTTGGGCGATCTGGTGGGCCAGGTCTTTGCACTTCTGGTGCTGACGGTTGCGGCTGGCGAAGCCGCCATCGGCCTTGCAATTCTGGTGACCTATTTCC
>JANLTS010000653.1:0-3437 GCA_031363045.1 Hyphomicrobiales bacterium | reverse complement strand
CGATCAGCGGCAGGCCGTGAATGCCTGTCGCAAGGCTGTGGTCGAGGGCGCGCGCGCAGTGATCGTAAAGCGTCGCCGACTCGTCTGACAGGGCCGGCATAAAAAACGCATCATGCTCGCCGGGCATCAATGGTTGGCCTTCGATGAACGGCACCATCTCGTCGAGGATCGCCGTGTCGCCGGTGGTTTTCGCATAGTTGCTGGTGCAATGGGCCAGCCAAACGGTGTCGTCCGAAATCCGCGTTCTCACTCCCATGCCGGTTGCGGGCAGCCACCAATGCTGAAAATCGCCCTCGACGAATTGCCGGGCGGCGGCTCGCAGAATGTGATCGCGGGCAATTGCCGGCCGCGCCCAAAGCAGTGCAAGGGAATCCTGCAATTGATCGCGGAAGCCATAGGCGCCGCTCGACTGGTAGAAACCGGAACGAGCCCACATGCGGCAACTGAGCGTCTGATAGAGCAGCCAGCCGTTCATCATGATGTCAAGTGAGCGGTCTGGAGTACGCACCCGAACGGCGCCGAGCGTTTCACTCCAGAATTGCTTCACTTCGGCCAGCACGGTTTCGGGCGAGATCTCGCGATAGCGCCTGATCAAGTCCCGTGCGTCCGCCTCTTTCGGTGCAGCACCCAGCATCACCACAAGATCGGTGGAACCGTTCGGTGCGAGCGTTACAACTGTCTGAAGCGCCGTGCACGGATCAAGTCCGCCGCCAGCCCAGTTCGACAAGTTGGCACCCGCCGCGAGGCCGCGCGGCGCTGCCAGGCTGCCATGAGCACCCAGGAATTCGCGCCGGTCGCCGGTCCACCGTGTCTGGCGGCCACCCAAGTCGGCAAAGGCCACCTGCTCACCGGACTGCATGTTCCAACGATTACGCGCAAACATCGCGCCGGTGTCCTCGTCCATGGATGTAACGACGAAGGGTGCAGATGCGGCACGCGACGATCCCAGCACCCATTCCGCATAGAACGTCACCGTGAGGGTCCTCGCCACCGGCGACAAGTTGGTCAAGCGCAGACGCGAGAGTTTGACCGGGTCGCGCAAAGGTACGAGTTGCAACAGTTCCATGCGCAGATGACGTGTCTCGCGCTCGAACACGCTGTAACCGAAACCATGGCGTGCCAGGTGACTGCCGTCGCTGGAATTGAGCGGCTTCAGAGTCGGAGACATAAGGAACCCCTCCTCGGCACTTCCCACATAGAAAACTTCGCCAGGCGAGTTGCTCACTGGGTCGTTGCTCCAGGCGGTGAGCTGGTTCTCGCGGCTGCTGCCGGACCATGTGTAGCCGCCGCCATCGGCGGAGCACTGAAAACCAAAATCGGCATTGGCGATGACATTGATCCACGGCGCCGGTGTTGGCCGATTGGCCTCCAGCACGGTCGTGTACTCGGTCCCATCCGCCCCAAATCCGCCGAAGCCGTTGAAGAACTCGAGATGTTTGGTATCGATGGTGGCGAGCGCCGGGAGCGGCTGCAACGTGAGCGTCTTGACAGCCGGCGGCGCCGCGGCGGTCTCGCGTGCCCGGGCGAGCTGGCTAGCGAGGTTGCCGCGCCTGGCCACGAGAACCGCTCGCGCAATCGCGGGCAGCACACGCAACGTCTCGTGAGACATGAGATCGGCGCGCAGCGTGAATATCTGCCCCGTCTCGCCCGGCGCACTGATCTTACGGACCAGTGATTCAATTGCGGCCTGAAGGTCCTGCGTATACGACGACATGCGGTCGTTGAGGATCACCAGATCGGCGGCGAAGCGCTTTGACTTCCAATACTCGAAGGCATGCAGAAGCTGACGGATCAGGTCGATATCGTCGATGTCGTCGATGCGCGCCAACAGGATCGGCCGGTCGCCCGAAATCGACTGCGGCCACAGCATCGATTGCGGTCCGATATCCTGCGCCAGAACTTTGGCCGAAGGGCGCAATGCCGAATTGGCATAGATAAGATAACTGGCCAGTGTCTGATAGAGATGCGCCTCTTCGGCATCGATAGAGAGATGCCGCAGCTGTATTTGTGCTTGCGTCCAGGCCAGCATCAAGGCCCGGTTGTAGGCGGGCTCCTGGCGGTGGTGATCGACGAGATCGAGAACCGCTTCTCGGCTCGCCGCCGCAACCGTCCAGATGGTACAGCGGACCTGGCGCCCGGCCGGAATCCTGAGCCGCCGCCGCAACGCGAACACCGGATCGAGAACGGTGCCGACCGTGCCCGATAGCCGCTCGCCGCTGTTCATCGCCGCAGGCATGCGTGTCGATTTGCCGATGCCGATGAAACGCGCCCGATCGGTCTCGAATTCAAGCGGGCCGATGGCTGTGCCATGCACCAGCATGAATTGCGCCACCCACACTTCGGGGTCGGTTGGCGATCTCCGCCGCCGGGTCGCTAATAACGTTTCGATCTCCGGCACATACTCGGTCTGGACAAAGAGTTTGGAGAAAGCCGGGTGCGCCAAATCGGCAGCAGCCGGTGCCAGCACCAGCTCCGCATAGGACGTGACATCAATGTCACGCGAAGTCAGCGCTTTGTTGAGGATCGTCACGCGCCGCGCCTCGGCATTCTCTTCGGACGAGACGACGCATTCGAGTGTCGTGGTGAAGTTGCCATCGCTGCGGACGATTTCGGCCTTGTCTTCGGTGAACATCGCGAGATAGCTGTCAGCCGGCGTTGCCATGGGCATCAGCCCCGCCGACCAGGTCTTGCCGCCGCGTGGCTCGCGCAGATAAACGAAGAAGCCCCAGTCATCCGCGACACTGTCCTCGCGCCAACGCGTCAGCGCCAACCCGTTCCAAGTGCTATATCCACCTCCCGCCGCCGTGAGCATGACGCTATACTGCCCGTTCGACATGAGATGCGTGGCAGGTGCAGCCAGGCGCTGTGGATCGAAGGTCCGGGCGGGGGCTGGAGCAGCTCTGCGGTTGGTCCCGCCGTTGGCCGCTTCCTCTGCCCTCGCATGGGTCAGTGGAACGTCGCGTGGCGCTCGCTCCTGCAATAGCAGTTCGGTGGCGCGCACCACCGGCTCCGCATGAAAGTGCGTGCGCATTTCACCGTTACGCACGGCGTTGAGGATGGCGACGATGGTCATGCCCTGGTGATGTGCGAAGTAGGCTTTGACGAAGGCAACGCTGTCGCCCTTGGGCAATCGCGACGGCGTATAGTCGAGCGCCTCGTAAAAACCATAGGCACCACGCCCGCCAGCCTTCGCCAGTGCCGTGTAATTTGCCGCTGCAAGCCGGGGGGCGATCATTGCGGCAAGGCCCGTCGCATAAGGCGCCACGACTTTGTTATCTGCAAGGCCACGTTTAAGACCTAGTCCCGGTACGCCGAAATTCGAAGACTGGTACGTAAAGGCAATATCGCGGGCATTGAACGCTGATTCGGAAATCCCCCAGGGTATGCCGAGGCCCGCAGCATAGGCGATTTGGCGTTCGACGACGAGCCGTGTCGTC
>JANLTS010000227.1:0-5334 GCA_031363045.1 Hyphomicrobiales bacterium | reverse complement strand
GTCATGATATCCTGTCGGTTGCCGGAACAGCCACAATCTAGCCTGGAAGCTTGACCGAGTGGAAGGGGGGCCGCTAAAGCTCGCCGATGACGCCAAAATCCATCAGTGCCCCGAGCTATTATCAGGCGACAGCCACGGATTCGCCAGCCCATCCTGCCCTGTCAGGCGAACTCCTTGCCGATGTCTGCGTGATTGGAGCAGGCTACACTGGATTGTCGGCGGCCCTGGAACTGGCCGAGGCCGGATACAAGGTCGTGGTGTTGGAAGCCGAGACCGTTGGTCACGGTGCTTCTGGCCGCAATGGCGGTCAGGTCTGCACCGGTTTTTCCTCGGGGCAGCAGAAGATCGAGGCACAGCTGGGAGCGGCTGATGCGCGCCGCTGCTTTGCGCTGGCGGAAGAGTCCAAGCAACTGTTGAAGGACCGCATCGCCAAGCATCAGATCGATTGCGACCTGAATTGGGGCTACATCCACGCCATTCCGAAGGCCTCGCAGTTCGAAGGGTTGAAGGACTGGAAGGCTGAACTCGACTGCTTGGGCTACACGGACACGCAGATCCTCACCAAAGCCGAGCTTGAAGACAGACTCTCCACGCGCATCTATCACGGCGCGCTGCGCGAAGGCGGGGCTGGTCATCTTCATCCCTTGAACTATTGCCTTGGCCTGGCACGTGCCGCAGTGCAGGCCGGTGCGATCATCCATGAACATTCACGGGTGATCGAGGCCGATACAGGCAGCCAGCCGTTTGCGCGCACGGCCAATGGCGTGGTGCGCGCCAAATTCATGATCATCGGCGGCAATGCCTATCTCGGCAAGCTGGTGCCAAAGCTCTACAGCAAGATCATGCCGGTCGCGAGTTACATCATCGCAACGGAACCCCTGGGCGAAACCTCCGCCAAGGCCCTGATCCGTGACGGCGAGGCTGTGGCCAACACCAATTTCATTGTCGATTACTTCCGTATGACCAAGGACACCCGCCTGCTGTTTGGTGGACGCGCCAGCTATTCCACTCTCGAGCCGCCCAATCTCGGAAGCTACATGCGGCCACGCATGACGGCGGTATTCCCGCAACTGCGCGACGCGAAAATCGATTTCGCCTGGGGCGGATTCATCGCCATCACCGCCAACCGCATTCCGGATTGCGGGCGATTGTCGCCGACCACTTACTACGCTCACGGATACTCCGGCCAAGGCGTTGCGCTGGCGGGCCTCTATGGCAAGCTGATGGCAGAGGCGGTTCGCGGCACGGCGGAGCGCTTTGATCTGCTGTCGCGCATCCGTCACATGCCGTTTCCCGGCGGCCCCATCCGCACACCCATGCTGGTGGCGGCGATGATGTACTACCGGTTGAAGGATGCGCTCAGCTGACAAGCGGCAAAGAAAGTTACTCCTTCATCTCAATGGCCCGCGCACCCTTTTGCCAGGCCTTGAGGCAGAGATATTCCATCACCAGCGAGGCGGCGGCCAGCGAAGTGATCTCGGCGTGGTCATAGGGCGGCGAGACCTCCACCACGTCCATCGCAACAAAATTAATATCCGTCAGCTTACGGATGATCGCCGCGGCCTGGTGATAGGTGAGGCCGCCAGGGATCGGTGTGCCGGTTCCGGGTGCGGCAGCGGGATCGAGGCAATCAATGTCAAACGTCAGGTAGGCCTTGTGCTTGCCCACCACCTTTTTCACGATCTCGGCCACTTGCGCGGATGTGCTCTCGTGCACTTCATCGGCATAAACAATGCGGAAGCCATAGGTCTGTTCGCCGGCGAACACCGTGCGGATGCCGATCTGCACGGATTTCTTCGGATCGATGAGGCCCTCGCGCACCGCATAGCCAAACATCGTGCCGTGATCGATGCGGCCGCCGTCATCGGGCTCGACATCGCGATGCGCGTCGAAATGCACCAGAGAGAGGGCCCCGTGCTTCTTCGCATGGGCTTTCAGCAGCGGATAGGTGACATAGTGATCGCCACCGAGTGAGATCATCTCGGCACCCGATGAAATGATCTCGGTGGCGTGATCCTCAAGGCGCTGCGGGAAATTTTCCTTGCGGCCCCAGTCGAAGAAACAATCGCCATAATCGGTGACGGCCAGCGTATCGAAGGGATCGAAGTTCCACGGCCAGAACGGCCCCCAGGCATTCTCGGCGGACGCCTTGCGGATGCCTTCCGGTCCCATGCGAGTGCCGGAGCGATGGGAAACTGCCTGATCGAAGGGGATGCCAGTCACGGCAATGTCGACGCCAGTCAAATCTCGCGTGTATTTGCGCCGCATGAACGAGAGTGCTCCCGCATAGGTCGGCTCCCACTGCGTGCCTTTGAGGCTTTCGCGGCGAAAGGCATTGTCCCCCGGGAACGGCCCGTTGGCATTCATCTCGAGTGACATGGACTACTCCGTCAGAATAATTGAATCTTCGGGCGCCCAGTGCACCCACACGCTTTGCCCGCGCTCGACGCCAGCACCACCACTCCGCGTCTCATTCTGCACATTCACTGACAGGTCAAGACCATCCTTACCCTCAATGAGCACATGACTGGTATCGCCAAAATAGGCGACATCGCGCACCGTGCCCTGCAGCCTGATGGCCGATGATTTTGGTTCCGTCTTGGTGATCCTCAGCTTCTCGGGCCGAACGGCAATGGCCACGCCGCCCCCAACCTGCTTGTCGCTCGACACTTCCACACGGCCCAGGCCCTTGGCCTCGCAGGTGATGGCCTTGCCTTTCTGGCTCAGTACCTTGGCATCGATCAGGTTCACCTTGCCAATGAAGTCAGCGACGAAGCGGCTCTTCGGGTGTTCATAGAGTTCGGCAGGCGTTGCGATCTGCTGGACCGCACCCTTGTCCATCACCGCGATGCGGCTGGCCATCGAGAGCGCTTCGTCCTGGTCGTGGGTGACGATGATGAAAGTGATGCCCACCGTCTCCTGCAATCTCGTCAATTCAAGGCGCATGCCGTCGCGCAACTTGGCATCAAGGGCGGACAGCGGTTCGTCGAGCAGCAGCACCTTGGGCCGCTTGACCAAGGCCCGCGCCAAGGCCACGCGCTGGCGTTGGCCACCCGACATCTGGTCGGGCTTTCGTTCGGCAAGCGCGCTCAGCTTCACCATTTCGAGGGCTTCGGCGACGCGGCGTTTGATCTCGCTCTGCTCGACACCCGTCACTTTCAAACCATAGCCGACGTTCTGTGCCACCGTCATATGCGGAAACACCGCGTAGGACTGGAACACCATGTTGGTCGGGCGCTTGTTGGGTGGCGTCAGAGCCATGTCCTCGTTGCCGATCATGATCTGGCCGGAAGTTGGCGTTTCAAGGCCTGATATCATCCGCAGCAAAGTGGTCTTGCCACAGCCCGAGGGGCCGAGGAGTGCAAAGAATTCATTCTGGGCGATGTCGATCGACACATTGTCGACGGCGATCACGCCGCCCGGAAACTTCTTTTCGACATTACGGATGGAGACGATGGGTTCGGTCATGGTTCAGCCTTTACCCGATTTTTCGGGAGCCTGGAGTTTCATTGCGAGAACGGTTGCAACGACGGTGATGACGATCAGCACGGTCGAAGCGGCATTGATTTCCGGCGAGACGCCGCGCCGCACCAGTGAATAGACCTTCACCGGGAAGGTCACCGTCTCGGGCCCGCTGGTGAAAAAGGTGATGACGAAATCATCAAGCGACAGCGTGAAGGCCAGAAGCGAACCAGCAATCAGGCCGGGTTTCATATAGGGCACGATGATCTGCCAGAAGGTCTGCCATTCGCTGGCACCCAGGTCCTTTGATGCCTCTTCCAGTTGCCGGTTGAAGCCCACGAGGCGCGAGCGCACCACGACGGCCACAAAGGGGAAGCAAAAGGAAACATGCGCGATGATGATGTTACCTAAGTTAAACGGCCAGGGCGTGCTGATCACCGCCGTCGTCATGCCGGTCCAACTGAAGAACAGCAGCAACGCCACGCCCATGCAGATTTCCGGGATGACAATCGGCAGCGCCATGAAGCCTTCGTAGCCGGCCTTGAAGGGAAAGCGGAAGCGCCAGAGCATCAAGGCGACGAGCGCGCCCAGAAACGTGGCGATGATGGTCGCGAAAAAGGCGATCACCAGCGAGTTGACCATGGCCTCGATCAGCGCGTCGTTGTTCCATGCCTTCACATAGTTATCGAGCGTGAAGCCGCGCCAGACGATGCCGCGCTTGTCAGTGTTGAACGAGAAGGCAACCAACGTGACAATCGGCGTGTAGAGCAGGAAGAAGATCGCGCCGAACAGAATCTTGAGCCACAGCCGCGAACCGTAGTCGAGGGGGCCCTGCCCCGGTTTCAGTTGGGCGGCCATCAGATGTCCACTCCCTTGCTGCGCCGGGCAAGCAGCGAGCGGATCGCCAGTGCGCCGAAGGTCGCATACATCAGCAGGAAGGAGAGTGCCGCGCCAAATGGCCAGTCATTGGCTGCCTTGAACTGGCGCTCAATGACGTTGCCGATCATGATGGCGTTGGCGCCGCCCAGCAGGTCAGGGGTGAGGAACGATCCGAGGCAGGGAATGAAGACCAGGATCACGCCTGAGACGATGCCCGGCATGGTGAGCGGCACCGTCACGCTCAGGAATGTGCGGAACTGCGAGGCACCGAGATCAAGACTCGCTTCGAGGAAACTCTTGTCGAGGCGTTCGATGGTAGCATAGAGCGGCAGCACCATGAAGGGCATGTAGACATAAACCAACCCGCAGATCACCGCGGAATTATTGTAGAGCATTTCGAAGGGACCCAGCCCCACGGTCCCCAGAACCAGATTGACATAGCCCTGCGTGCGGAACACGGCGATCAGCGCATAGGTGCGGATGAGCAAATTGATCCAGAACGGCAGGATCACCAGCAGTAGAAGCAGCGGCTTCCACTTGTTTGGTGCAAAGCAGATGCCGAAGGCGATGGGATAGGCCGTCAGGAGACACAGCGCGGTCGCCAGTGCGCTGACCCAGATCGATTTCCAGATGATGGTCAGGTAGAGCGCATCAAATGATCGGATGTAATTCGTAACGCCAGTGAAATAGGCGTATTCGGTGATCGACACCTGGCCGTCGATGACCGCTTTGTCACTGAAGGACATGACGAACAGGAACCCCAGCGGGATGATGAAAAATGCCATCAGCCAGAAGGTCGGCGGCAGTCCCAGAGTCCAGAAGACTCTCGGGTTCACTTTCCAGTTCTCCAAGGTAGCGTAACCCCCTGTTGCCGTTTCTTGCGGTCAGCCTAACCCAGCACGCCCCTCCCCGGCAACCCCGCGTTAGAGAAAACTGAAGGCGCGATCCAGGGCCGCAACTGCAATGTCTGCATGGTGCTTGCCGAAGACGATC
>JANLTS010000595.1:0-5827 GCA_031363045.1 Hyphomicrobiales bacterium | reverse complement strand
AGGCCGATGTTGTCCGCGTACTGACGAAGTGGGGTGGGGTCGGCGCCACCCAGCACAGCGCCCGCCTCGCAGGCGAAGCGGAAGAGGGCGCCGGTTTTTAGCGATTGGATGCGCGTGATATCCGCGAGGCTTGAAGTGGCCTGAGTTTCCGCCTCGATGTCGAGCATTTGGCCGCCCACCATGCCGGCCTGGCCCGCCGCCTTTGCCAGTCCCGATATGAGCGTCAAACGGATCGACGGATCGGCGTGCGTTGCCTCGTCGCTCAAAATTTCGAAGGCAAAGGTCAGCAACGCATCACCGGCGAGAATGGCGGTCGCCTCGTCAAAGGCCTTGTGCGCGGTGGGCTTGCCACGGCGGAGATCATCGTCATCCATGGCGGGCAAATCGTCATGTACCAGAGAATAGCAATGCACGCATTCGAGCGCCGCACCGACCCTGAGAGCCTGCTTGCGTGGCACACCGAACAGGGCGGCTGACTCGACCACCAGGAACGGCCGCAAGCGCTTGCCTTGGCCCAGCGCTGCATAGCGCATCGCCTCGATCACGCGGCGGGCGGCGGCACTATCGACCGGCAACAGCTGATCAAGCAGCGCCTCGGTTTCGGCGGCGCAAAGAGAAAGGGCATCCTGGAAGGACAAGGGCGTTTTCCTGTGCTATGCGCGCCCTCTGTAGGGACATGAGCGACGAAACTCAACCAGCAGCACGCCCGGAGTTTCCGGCTGCCCCGGCGCCTTCGCCGGTGACGGCTGATTCGACCCCCGGCATCGGGCCTCGGGCCGACACCAGGCAATCGACGTTTCGCCGGATCATGCGCTGGGGTTTTTACGCCGCCGCCTTCCTGATCGCCTGGCCGGTGGTTCTGACCTTGCTCTACACCGTGGTGCCGCCGCCGGTCTCCAACGTCATGCTGCTGCGCGCCATCAAGGGGGCGGGCATCGACCGGCAATGGGTGAGCCTCGAGCAGATTTCACCGCATCTGCCGCGCGCCGTCATCACCTCCGAAGATGCAAGGTTTTGCGAACATTGGGGCGTCGACTGGCATGAATTCCAAGGGGTGATCGATGACGCCCTCGACGATGATGAAGGTCCGGTGCGTGGCGCTTCGACCATTCCCATGCAGACCGCCAAAAACCTGTTCCTGTGGGACGGCCGCTTCGCCGTCCGCAAGGCGATCGAGCTGCCGGAAGCCCTGTTCATGGACCTCGTCTGGTCGAAGCGGCGGATGATCGAAATCTATCTCAACATCGTTGAGTGGGCGCCGGGCGTCTATGGTGCGGAAGCCGCCGCGCGGCACCATTTCAAGAAATCCGCCAAGGACTTGACCAAGAAGGAGGCGGCCCTGTTGGCGGCGGTTTTGCCCAATCCGATCAAGCGCAAGGCCGGTAAGCCCTCGAAGGGTGTCCGCTCCATCGCCAACCGGATTCTGCTGCGGATGAACGGAATGGGCCCCTATCTCACTTGCCTTGGCCTTTAAGCGCGGTTATAAGCCCCGCCAACTGAAGGGCGTGGGGCATCCCCATCGCTCTTTTCCTTATGGAGTTTCGACATGGCCGTTCCACGCAAAAAAATGTCCAAGAGCCGTATCGGCATGCGCCGTTCGGGCCACCACGAGCAGACCGTGACATGGGTCGAGGACAAGAAGTCGGGCGAATTGCGCCGCCCCCACCACATTGACCTCAAGACCGGCCTCTACAAGGGCCGCCAGGTTCTGGCCGTCAAGACCGACGCCTGAGGCACCTCAGCGGGGATTTGGAAGCCAGCCCTTGGGCTGGCTTTTTCGTTTTGAAACGGGCGCTTGTTTGGCGATTAAGCATGCGGCGAACGACTTGCCGGGCGTCAATACTTTGGTCCGGCACTTGCTCTAATCCATCCATGCTCGTGTCAAACTGGTCTCTCATGGATGTCAGCCTTAGCGTTCCCGATCTGGCCATCAGCTCCGAGTGGCTCGATCTGTCGCGGCGTTCGCTGGTGGCATCCGGCCATAATGCGCCGGAATTGCTTCTGCCGGCCCTGCGGCGGCATGACCGGGCGGTGTTGGCGGCGGTGCATGATTGCGAAGGCTTGCAATTGGCCTTGCCATTGGTTGCCCGCCGGATGCCTTTCAAATTTCACGCCAGCCTGTCAACGCCAGTCAGCTTTTATGGCCTGCCACATCTCGACCGTTACGTGGCCGTTCCGGCGATGATGGCGCTGCTGCGCCGCCTCAATACGCCAGTGCTGTTGCATTCCGTGCCGCACGATAGCCTCATGTGGGAGGTCGTTCACGCCGCGTCTGGCCGCTCGGCAATTGTCAACACCTGGGAACGCGCCGTGTTGCGGCCAGCGGGAAATTTCGCCGACTGGTTTGAGACCAGCTTCGAACGCAAGCGCCGCAAGGAGTATCGCCGCCTTCGGGCCCGCCTCTCGGAAGTGGGCCTGCTCGAGCCATTGAGCTTCAAGGCCGGCGATGATGCCGCCACGTGGACGGGTGCATTTCTCGACCTCGAGGCCAAGGGCTGGAAAGGTAAACGCCGCACCGCTCTCAAGTCCGATTCCATTGCCGCCGAGACTCTGGTTGAGAGTCTTGAGGGCCTGGCCGCTGCCGGTAAACTCCGTTTCTGGAAACTGGCGCTCGATGGCCGGCCCATCGCCATGCTATTCGCCATTGTCGAGGGCAAGGAAGCCTGGCTTGGCAAGATCGCCCATGACGAAGATTTGGCGCCATACTCGCCGGGCGTGCAGCTTATTCTGCATGCCACCGAACAACTCTTTGCCGAAGGTATCCGGCAGGTCGATTCCTGCGCTGTCCCCGATCACCCGATGATCAATCGTCTGTGGCGCGGACGGCTATCCGTGGCTGACGTGATGATTGCCGCGCCAACTGTCGATGGCGCGCTGTTCAACATCACTGTCACGGCAGAACGTCTCCGCCGCCGGCTGCGGGCGTCGGCAAAAGGTATCTATTGCCAGTTAACGGGAAGGCAACGCTCATGACCATCGTCTCTGTCGATCCAGCAACCGCTCGGGAAAAGTTCCTTAAGGCTCCGTTCCTGCTGCGTCACGGGCTTGCCGATCACCCATTGTTCACGCTGCAGCGTCTGGTCGAACTGGCCAAGTCGATGCCGCGTGACCGTATCGAATACAACTCCGGCAAAGTCGAGGTCGGCGCCCGGCCGGAAGAAGTTGCAAAGATCGACAGGCCAGCCGAAGAGGTCATCCGCGCTATTGCCACCGCCGATGCCTGGATGGTCATCAAGATGGTCGAGCACGATCCCGAATACCGGGCACTCCTGACGTCCTTTGTTGAACAGGCCAATCTGGCGGCGGGACGCGGGGCCGGCGAGTATTCCGACCTCCAGGGCTTTATATTCGTGTCATCGGCCAAGGCGACGACGCCGTTTCACCTCGATGCCGAGGAGAACATCCTGATCCAGATCCACGGCGACAAGTTCGTCCGCACCTTTGACAACGCCGACCGCCGTCTGATCTCCGAGGAAAACATGGAGATTTCACCATCCAAGCACCGCAACCAAAAATACGAAAGCTGGTTTGAGGAGCGAGCCACGCTGCACACGCTGAAGCCAGGTGACGCGCTCCACATGCCCTACATGGTGCCGCACTGGGTAAGCACTGGCGGCAGCTACTCGATTTCCATGGCGATGACCTGGAAAACGCCGGAAGTCCTCAGACTGAACAAAATCAGGCTGATGAACGGCACATTGCGGCGCTTTGGCCTGGCCCAGCGGCCACCGGGTGCAGCACCGCTTCTGGATGGCGCCAAGGTGCTTGGCCATGATGCGATGCGGGCGGTGGTCGATCCTTTGCGCAAGTCAGAGCTGTTCCGGCGGATGCTCCGTGCGCTGATCTATGGCAAGAAGGCGAACTACTACTATGATACCAAGCAGAAACGGGCGGGCATTTAGATTTGACCGGCGGGCCGCCGGTTCTCCGCGCTGATAAATTGCGCCGCCGCATCATTCAACTGAATGATGCGCCAGCCCACAGCCTCGGCCAGTGTGAGCAGGCGGCAGGGCGTGCGCGGCCCTCAACCTTGCTCTGCCGGCACTGAGCCCTTGGAGACGCTGATGGACGAAACCTCCACCAGCATCATCATCCAAGGGCTTTTTGCGTACAGCGACCGACAGTTCAGCCGGTGATGAGTTTCTCAGCCGCCACATAGTCATACCCCAGATCGTCGGCCACCGCTTTGTAAGTGACCTTGCCATTGGCGACGTTGAGGCCGTTGCGCAGGTGGACATCATCTGACAGCGCCTTTTTCCAACCCTTGTTGGCAATGGCGAGGGCGAACGGCAAGGTGACGTTGTTGAGCGCATAGGTGGACGTGCGGGCAACACCGCCCGGCATGTTGGCGACACAATAGTGGATGACGCCATCGACCACATAGGTCGGATCGGCATGGGTGGTGGCCTTCGACGTTTCGGCACAACCGCCCTGATCGATGGCGACATCGACCAAAACCGAGCCCGGCTTCCAATCCTTCAGCATGGCGCGGGTAACGAGTTTCGGGGCCGCAGCGCCGGGGATCAGCACGCCGCCGATGACCAGATCGGCGCTAGCGCATTCGTCCTCGACCGCACCTTGCGTCGAATAGATGGTTTTGAGCTGGGTGCCGAAACGGCTGACGAGCTCTTCCATCCGGTCGGTGCTTTTTTCGAGAATGGTGACGTCAGCCCCCATGCCGAGCGCAATCGCTGCCGCGTTGGTGCCGACCACGCCACCGCCGAGGATGACGACCTTGGCGGGGGACACGCCAGGGACGCCGCCCAACAGCACGCCGCGCCCGCCTTGGGCCTTCTCGAGCGAATGCGCACCCGACTGCACCGACATACGGCCGGCCACCTGTGACATGGGAGCGAGCAATGGCAGGCCACCACGCGGGGATGTGACCGTCTCATAAGCAATGCAGATGGCGCCGGACTTGATCAGATCCTTGGTCTGCTCCGGATCGGGTGCCAGATGCAAATAAGTATAGAGGATCTGGCCATCACGCAGCATCTTGCGTTCGCCCGATTGCGGTTCCTTGACCTTGACGATCATCTCGGCCTTGGCAAAAATTTCCGCCGCCGTGGCGATGATTGTGGCACCGGCCTGGGCATAATCGGCATCGCTTGCACCGATGCCGGCACCAGCGTTGGCCTCGACCCACACCTTGTGGCCATGGCGCACCGCTTCCTTGACCGAGACTGGCGTCATGCCGACGCGATATTCGTGATTCTTGATTTCTTTCGGAACGCCGATGAGCATGTGAATTTCCTTCCTGGATGTTGCCTTGGAAAATAGCCCATTCCACGCCGAATGAATTTCCGAAGTGCCGTTGTGAGCAGTGCAGCATTGAAATCAGGTTCGAATAAATGCTAGAATACTCGAATGAAAACCCGTGAATTCGATAAGACAGACAAAATCATTCTGGCGGAGCTGCAGAAAAACGCCCAGCGTCCTGTTGCCGAACTGGCGTCCCGGGCCGGGCTTTCGGCGTCGTCCTGCCACCGCCGGGTGAAGCTGCTGGAGGAGGCGGGGGTAATCACCTCCTACACCGCCAACCTTGATCGCGCAGCACTGGGCCTCACCAACGAGTTCTTCGTCGAGGTTTCGCTCTCGGCCCAAACCGAGGAGGCTTTCGAGAAGTTCGAAAAGGCGGTTCAGCGCGTGCCGGAGATTCTCGAGTGCCACCTGATGAGCGGCCAGTTCGATTACCTGTTGCGGGTTGCCGCCACTGACGCCAGCGACTACGAGCGTATCCACCGCTCGCGAATCTCCAGGCTTCCGGGGGTGCAACGCATCCAGTCCTCGCTGGCACTTCGCACCGTCAAGGGCTGGGCCGGTTATC
>JANLTS010000530.1:0-6302 GCA_031363045.1 Hyphomicrobiales bacterium | reverse complement strand
GATACCAACAATACCGAGAACCGTGCCTTCACACTCGAGGGCATCGACGCCTTGCGCGAACTGATCACCGACTGCGCTCGCAAAGCCCGCTAAACTCGCACTCAAATCCGCGCTTCACGCGGCCCTCACCGGATGCGTACGCTCCGCCGCAACCAGAAATGAACCTCGGTCCGGCACCTGGAACCTATGTTCTTGGGTAAGGCGCTATCGGATGTATGAGTGGGACTTCCGTGCAAACCGATACCGAGTCATTTCCAGAAACGTTTCGCATCCTTGAAGCTCTTCCATCGTTTCATCAGACGGGCGTCGGCGGCAATCGTGGCGTTCCTATACCAGCCGAGGACGAAGCCGGATGCATAGTGGCTGTCAGCGCCAGGCGGAGTTTTCAACCTTTCCAGGAAGGTTTCGCTGGTTGCGGCATCGTTATGAGCGCCAAGGATGTCTTGCAACTCGGATACATGACGGAGAAATGCGCGGTGCTCCTTCCGAGCGTCAAACAGATTACCGAAGAATTCGGCTGCATATCTCAGATTCTTGAGGGCAATGCGCAGTTCGTGCCGTTTTTCATCGGGAACGTCGGGCAGGTTCTTGCCGCGCTTCAGCGCCCTCCGGTGTAGTCCGCTCAGCGCGTCGCTTGCAAATGCTCGGCCAGGCGATGTGAGCAAGGACAGGTCCTCTGGCGCCAGCGCGTTGCGCCAAGCCCGGCGGGCGATGAACTCCTGAACCTTCAAAACAAACAGTGAAGTTTCCCTATCTTCAATGAGGCGACGTGCGATTGCGTAACTCTCTACCCGTAGAGCCTCCACGGCATCGAGAAGCTCACCGGCGCCTTTCAGCGGATGCGCCATGTCCTTCAGCGGTCCGTTCCGGACATTTTGCAGGAAGGCATCGCTGTCGCGCGCCGGTCCCAAGGCAGAAGCAATCCGCTTTGCTTCGTTGCGAAGATCGTCCAGTTCGGGGAGCGTGATCACTTTCTTGAACATGCCGAGCCCGCTCCGCATGCGACGAAGCGCGACGCGAAGCTGGTGGACCGACTCTGGTTCATCAGATTCGCGAAGTGCGGCCCAGTTCGCAACGAATTGGCTGAGTGTGTTGGAGACGACGGCCGCGACAAGATCATCGAAATTCGCTGTCGTCGCAATCTCGACCGGAGTTGCTTTTTGCGGCAAGGCCGTCGTTCCCTCGCTGCTGCGATAGCCTCTCTCCGCCTTGGATGCAAAGTCAAGTCGTAGCTGCAGCATCCGTGCAAATTCAGATGCACAGCCGAGGAGTTCAACGAGACTGCCGGTCTTCAGTTCGAGTTCAAGCTCGGTGACCGGGAGCTGCGCTTCGCCGGCGATGATTACACCGTCATCCAATGCGACCTCAATTTCAGAATGACCATGCCGCAAAGATGCCGTTCGGCGCAATACGCGGGTTTCGAACTTTGCCTTGAGCGGATTGTTGCCAACATGGCGTTTGATCCGCTTCCTGGAGGCTGGATCAAAGAGCTCGAGGTCTGGTTCGCCGCCCTTCGCAAATGGGATCTCGATTTCACCACGGGAGAACGGCCCGTCCTGACCTGGCGCGATCAACTTCAACCCGAGAACAGCAGATGATCTTCCCTGCTTTCTTACCCGCAAGGTCATGCCGTTTTTGCACAGGTCGTTTCCTGGCGTATCGAAGTAGACCGAGGTGAGTTTCCTTGCAGCCATGAGGGTTGTGGCCTTCAGAAGCGGCGACGTTAGGACCTCTTCAAGCGTAGCCTTCTCCAGCCGGAACTTGATTTCGATTTCGCTCGGGGTGCCATCATTCTCATCCGGAGTCGCAACGTTCGCATCAACGCACAACAGTCTTGGTAGTTCAGACTTCGATAAACCGTCGTCACCACTGCCATTCATCTGATCACCCGGTTGAAGTGCTGCCTTGAATGACTGCCAGCATTTTCCATAACACATAGAGCCGCGAGTAAGGGGAGTCAAAGCCAGTCCCTGTCACACAATCGTAACATTGCGACAGCCCGAAATGATAACGTCACCGAAACACTTCATCGAATCGCAGCCCGAGTGCTTGATTGATGAACACGATGCAAAGACAAATCGCCGCTCTTCCTATATTCAGATCGCCAGGAGGCGAACCGGAGGTTTGTATTGTTACCAGCCGTGGCAGTGGCCGCTGGATCATTCCAAAGGGTAATCCCGTACCCGGATTGTCCCCTGAAGAAGTGGCGGCAAGAGAAGCTTTTGAAGAAGCGGGGCTTCTCGGCGAAGTTCAGTCCGGTTGCATTGGGACATTTGAATTTCATAGGCGGCGCGGGGGTTGCCACGTCATTTGTCACGTCGACGTTTATGTCTTGCATGTTGATCGGCAGGCGCGAAAATGGCAGGAAATGAAACAGCGGTCCGTGTTCCGCTGTGGCATAGAAACGGCTGCGTCGCTGGTGTGTTCTGCTTCTCTCGCTGAGCTTATCTGGTATTATAGTGCCGAGACAGCTTCTGGGCGCACCTTATCCACGTAGTGCTGCGAAAGTGCATTAAACACTCGCGACCGCAACTCGACTTCTGCTCCTGCTGGCAACATTTCTGCAATCGCGCTTTGGGTCGCACTGCTCACGCAAACAAATTGCTCGCTGCGGCATGATCGGGATCAAAGCGCCCGAACGAGAAGGCCGAATTGACAGACGGACGGCAGTCACATCGGACACGTTCAGGCGGGCCCTCCGCCGGCGACCGACTCCCACACGGCATTCCTTCCGCACGCGGCTATTTCATGAGCCGAGATATCAAGGAAGTCGATGAAATCGATCTGGGGGAAAAGTTCTTCGGCTGCACTGGCAAGCTCATGAACACTTACTGGAGCGTCACCGCCACAGCTCTGTAACAGCGTCCGTATTGGGGAGCGTGCGGTTAGGTGTATGGAGTTTCTCTCGGTCTGCATGTTCTTTGCTGTCAAGTCGCGTCCTGCCGAATCAAGTTCCAGATCACGCAATGTCAGTTCGGGGTAATTGCAACCTTCAGCACGCCATCACGCTGGTGTGAGAACAGGTCATAGGCTTCCTCGATCTGGTCCAGCTTGAAGCGATGCGTCACCAGGGGCTTCAGGTCGACACGACCCGAGGCGCAGACATTCATCAGTCGGCGCATGCGTTCCTTCCCGCCAGGACAAAGCGTGGTCACGATCTTGTGGTCGCCAAGGCCCGCCGCAAACGCGTTGAGCGGAATCCTCAGGTCGGTGGAATACACCCCCAGGCTCGATAAAGTCCCGCCTGGGCGGATCGAGCGGAGTGCTGACTCGAATGTTCCCTGCGTGCCCAAAGCCTCGATGGCAACATCCACGCCACGCCCATCGGTCAATTCCATGATTTGCTCAACGGGATCGCCATCGTCAAAGTTCACAACGTGATCGCAACCCATCATCTGCGCCACCTTCATGCGCGCGGGAACATGATCCACGCCGATAATCGTGGTTGCCCCCATGAGTTTTGCACCGGCAACTGCACATAAGCCGATCGGCCCAAGCGCGAAGACAACCACCGTATCACCGATCCGGATGCCGCCGCTCTCTGCGCCCGAGAAACCAGTGGACATGATGTCCGGGCACATCAGCACTTGTTCATCAGTAAGTCCGTCAGGAATGGGAGTGAGGTTCGCCATCGCGTCGGGAACAAGGACATATTCCGCCTGGCAGCCGTCAATGGTATTGCCGAATTTCCAACCGCCCAGAGCCTTGAACCCGTGCTTCGTCCCCGCTCCGTCTTGCGAATGGCAACCACAGAGGCAGGCATAGGAATAGCCGGACGGCGTGATGGCACCTGCAATCACGCGCTGGCCCTCATGATAACCCTCAACCGCCGAGCCCAGCTTCTCGATCACGCCGACCGGCTCGTGCCCGATGGTCAGGCCTTTCGCTACGGGGTATTCACCTTTAAGAATGTGAACGTCGGTCCCGCAGATAGTGGTGGTCGTGATGCGAACGAGTGCGTCGAGCGGACCCACGTCGGGCACCGGTTTCTCATCGAGCACAATGCGCCCCTTGTCGACAAACACCGCTGCCTTCATCTTCTGCGCCATCGTAGTACTCCCAAGAAGCTGTCACCAAGCTCTAACCCCGACAGTGATCCGAAATCGGACCAAGCGGCTCAATTGCTGGACTTCGTAACATCGAAATATGACAGCCGTTTACAGGAAGTTCTGTTTTGATATGGATCAAACGGCAAGAGCTATCAGTCGATCATGCCATTTCGGGGCGACCGCGCACTAACTGAGGACGTTTAAAGATGGGCCTTTTCCTACGTCTGGACGTATCTCCGGAGGCCTGGTTGAACATCGAACCCTAGCGGAAATAGGCCTCCGAGGCATAGCGGCGCATCATCCGTTGGCTGTTGAACCACGAGGCGACAAATCCGATGGACTGCCGCATCATCCGCCGCCAGGCTTGCGGGTCGTCGTGGAATAGTGGCAGTACAACGTGGTCGAGCTTGTCCAGAAGCGCTGTGGCATGCCCGGCCTCGCCGATGTGGTCGGATCCGATCGACCAGCCCGTCACGCCGTCGATGCAAGCCTCGACCCACCATCCATCCAACACCGACATGTTCAGCACGCCGTTCAGCGCGGCCTTCATCCCGCTCGTCCCCGAAGCCTCGAGCGGCGGCAAAGGCGTGTTAAGCCAGAGGTCCGCCCCCGCCACCATCTTGCGCGCCAGTGCCATCTCGTAGTCGGGCAAGAAGATAAGGTCGACCTCGCCCTTCAGTTCGCGCGAGATCTCGTGCAGGCGGCGGATCGCCTCTTTTCCCTCGCCGTCGCGTGGATGCGCCTTGCCTGCCATCACGATCTGAAGCGGCCGCGCCCGCGCCATGGCGCGCAGTCGGTCGAGGTCAGAAAACAGCAAGAGCGGCCGCTTGTATCCGGTCATCCGCCGAGCATAGCCGATGGTCAGCCGTACGGGGTCGAGCACGACATCCGTGACCGCTCGCACATGGTCGAACAGATCCTGGCGCGCTGCGGCGTGACAGCGCCAGACCTCGTCCTCGGGCAATTGCAGCGCGCGCATCAGGTGCTCGGGCTCGTGCCGCCAGCGCGGGATCGCGGCATCGAACAGCGCAGCCAGGGCCGGATGCGCCCAAGTCGCCAGATGCACGCCGTTGGTCACCGCGTGTACCCGGTAGCCGGGGAACATCCGCTCCGTCGTTACCGCATGGCGGCGCGCGACGCCGTTGATGTAGCCCGAGAGGTTGAGTGCCAGCCGCGTCAGGTTCAGTTTGTCCGGTCCGGCTAGCCGCCGTAGTTCGGCCGGCGGCACGAGCCCCGGCAACAACCGGTCGAACAGGTCATAGGAGAACTGGTCATGCCCGGTCTCAACCGGCGTGTGGGTTGTGAAAACGCAGGCCGCACGGATTTCGGCGGCATGAGCCTCAGGCCGGTCCTCGGGGTGACCATCAACGGGGCGGCGTAGCCGGTTCAGCAGATCAAGCGTCAGTAGCGCCGCATGGCCTTCGTTCATGTGAAAGCGGTCTATCTCGAATCCGAGCGCGCGCAGGATGCGTACCCCACCCAGGCCGAGGATGATTTCCTGCTTCAGCCGGTAGGTCTCGTCCCCGCCATAGAGATGGTGGGTCAGGCTGCGGTCCTCGGCCGCATTCTGGGCAAGATCGGTATCAAGCAGCAAGACCGGGATTCGCGTGCCGTGGGTCGTGGACAGGACATAAAGCCACGGCCGGATCCAGACCGGTCGACCCTCGATCTCTATGGCAATCATCGCCAGAAGCGGCACGCAGCGCTCCGACGGCTGCCACCAGTCGGCCTCTTCGGCCTGCCGCCCCTCGGCATCCAGGCGCTGGCGGAAATGCCCCGCGCGATGGATCAGGCTGACGAAAACCATCGGCAGTTCCAGATCAGCGGCGCTACGAGCAGTGTCGCCGGCAAGGATGCCCAGACCCCCCGCATAGGTGTGCATCTCGGGCTCGATCGCGATTTCCATGGTGAAATACGCGGCTTTGGTTCGGTTCACGAACGCGTCGAGACGGCTCGGCATTCCATGGACTCCTTCCAGGCTTCGTCACGCTATGGGCGGCTAGGCGCACTTCCTGGCTTGCACGCACGCGCTCATTGTCCAAGCCCTGCGCCGCGCTGTGGCAGCAGGTCGCAATCTCGATCCTCTTAATGGTCGACCGTTGTCACGTTCGCGTGACGTTTGCGCGGCAGACTATCAATTGGTTTAATCCGATAACGTCCCGCCCGCGTGACACAGCCAGGAGCCCGAGATGTCTAAAGAGATCAGCGACGAACACATCCACGTAGCCGCTTACTACATCTGGGTTGCCGAGG
>JANLTS010000529.1:0-7253 GCA_031363045.1 Hyphomicrobiales bacterium | reverse complement strand
GATACCAACAATACCGAGAACCGTGCCTTCACACTCGAGGGCATCGACGCCTTGCGCGAACTGATCACCGACTGCGCTCGCAAAGCCCGCTAAACTCGCACTCAAATCCGCGCTTCACGCGGCCCTCACCGGATGCGTACTATAGAACTCACTGCGCTCCTGCTCGAACTTGGCCAGTTCATAGGCCGCCAGGCCGCCGATAACGCGGCCACCATGGAGCGCCACAAGCGCCACGAAGCTTTCCGTTTCCAGAAGTCTTCGGGTGTAGTCCCGCCCCGGACGCTTGCCCGAAAAATAGGCGTCATCGCCAAAGGCGACGGCATACATATCCAGCATCTGATCCATGAGATGCGTTTCGCTGGCAGCAATTCGCTTGATGTCGATATTCAGTCTATCCATGGATTGATCAGGACCATATCACCCGATGGTCCTTACTATACAACTCAACTGCGCGCCGCCGCAGGCAGGCATTGCATACTAAGTTATTGTCCATTACTACAACATAACCCGTTGTCGCAAAACCGGAAAGACTTGAAATCTCAAGGAAAAGGCAGCCGCGCGCCTGGCTTGTGCCTTAGAACGATGCGCCAGTCGAAGTTCAGTACACCAGTCCCATGACCGCGCTCGAATGCGGATTCACCTTTATTGCTAAAGTCAAACACGACTGGATATGACGGTGAAGCAACGGTGCTCTTGAATTTGACGGGTATGCCGTTGGAGCCAGAAGATTGTATGACCGATGACCACATCTCTCCGCCGTCATTGTACTCGAAACCGTCCGTGCAAATGTCATGATACGCCAAATGCGTGATAACTACGCCTGGAAACACTTCAATCTCGAATTCACCCAACTCCTTAGGTTCTACCGTGACAGTCCTGATTGTCATTGGTGCCGAAAACGCAAGGTTGGAAGTGTCCACATAGTTCTTGCAGTGCGAAAAATTGTCGGTCAACCTGTACTCAGCGCGGAGCAGCCGCCCCTCCAAGCCAATTGAAACACCGGAGTTGTATTTCAGTATTTCTTTAGCCCGAAACGAATACGCCCCATCTTCTTTTATCTCATAAATACCATCAACATGAAATTTGGAATTATACTCAAGATCGACTTCGAATCTCGCGCAGCGCTCAAGGTGCTTTTTGATCACCTCGCCAATACCGGCACTGTCAAGTGTCTTGTCGAATGCGCTTACCCACCCGGCGATCTGTTCGGCCTTCGTTCGCAGATGCGGGTCAATCCGAGGTAAGCTCTCGTTTATTACTGTAATTAACGACCGGCCGCTTATTGATGAGGTGGTGATTGTCGAGGAGTCAGTCAAGGAGATCAAGGATTGATGGACTGACTCCAATGGGACAAAAAGACCATCATTGTAACAGGCATCAATGAATTGCTTCAAACATTGATTTTGCAAGTCAACGAGTTTCTTGGCGGTGGGGAAAACTTCATCGTCACGTATCAAAACGGACTCGAGAATGTTGTCTATCTCTGTTGGAGATAGGCCGGAGCCAGCGGGGCCGGAGGAATTGATTATCTTGATGGCCTCGTGTGCAAGCGCAAGCTCAATCATGGGAACGAGCAACTTGCTTGAGAACGCGACTTTGCATGTGGACTGGCCACTGCTGTCGTTCTTTGCCTGAAAAGTGGCGAGATCGACAAACGCCGCCAGTTTCGTATAGAGGCTGAGCTTATCCAAGTACTGCTGTGAAGCCTCTTCGGCGTTCCCGCCGCGTCTTTGCTCTTGTAATCCGGCAAGAGCGGCGCCGTGCAAAATCCGATCAGTGTTACGGCTTGGCACTGTCTTCAAGAGGTCCGACAACGCAGTATCCGGCACTTTCTCCAGAATTGCCGCGCCGCTGAAGTGCAATACCGGTATCGTAAATTTGTTGGTGCTTGCGCCCATCAACGTGGCGGAAGCGTCCTTTCCACTTTGTTGGAATGCAATTGCCACCGGGTGGTCAGCGCCCAAAGGTTTTCTTGTGACAATTGTCAGCACGGCGGGGCGGAGCAATTCCACGCCTTCGGGGAAGATGTGTATTCCAAGAACGCGGCCAAAGTCTGCTCTTGTTTTTTTGGATGTTTTCAGCGTTGTAATAGTAATGGGAGTTTCATATCGAAGTGCGCCAACAGGCAAAGTAAGACTGAAAATGGTACCTCTTTCGCCTTCGATCTCGATTTTACCCCCAAGTGGTCCCAAATCTTGTGTCTTTGCGGAAGATGCGTCTGTCTCCAACTCCATATTGTATGGGTGTGGCGCAGCGAGAAAGTACTCGGGTCTAAATTCTGAATGTGCTGCAGAAGAGATCGCGAGAAGGAAAATAAGTACAAATATGTGCACAACAACATTCATGCCTCACCTCACGGTTTGTTCGTTGATATCACGATTCTGTTTGATGAAATGCTCTGGATGCAATGAAGGAAGGGTAGCTTAATATGACGTTAGGGCAATGTGACCTCTTAGCCTCCGCTGCCACAGTTGACTTGTGTCAACCAATTACACGTCAAAATGGACGGCAATTCACGACAAAATGACGGCGTTTGACGGCGTTCTGACGGCCCGCGACGGCGCTTTTTGGGCGATTTCGGCTCCGGTTAAGCACTTGAAAACTGCCTATAATTCCTGTTATAGGAAACGTTTCACGTGAAACATCGACGTGAAACACAGCGCAAAATCCGCCGCGAAGCTTTTTTCCCGGATTCGTGGCCGTTCGTCCGTCTCAGGCGGCCAGCGCCCGCTTCACTTTCTCGGTCAGGTCATTGCGGGTGAAGGGCTTGTTGACGAGGTCGACGGCGTTCGGCAAGTCCTGCTGCATCTGGCGGAGGGAGCCCGGCGCATAACCGGACATGAACAGCACCTTCAGCTCAGGCCTGACGGAGAGCGCACGCTGCGCCATCTCCGGACCGTTCATGCCGCCGGCCATGATGACATCCGACAGCACCAGGTTGATCTCGGGGCGGTCCGCAATGGCCTGCAGGCCCTCGGCACCGCTGGACGCAATGATCACATCGTAGCCCATGTCCTCGATCATCGCGGCGGCCACATCGCGCACCGACGGATTGTCCTCGACCACCAGAACGGTCAGGCGCTTTTGCGCCGGCGCTTCACGCAATGTCTCGGGCGCGGCGCCAGTAACTTTCGCCTCATCCTGCGCTATGGAAGTCTGGTTGGCTAGAGGGGCTGGTGCTTCCTGGGTCGCCGCCTTTAAACGCGGGAGGTAAATGCGCATGGTGGTGCCGTGGTCGAGCTCGGAGTATATCTTGATATGACCGCCGGATTGCTTGACGAAGCCGTAAATCATTGAAAGGCCAAGGCCCGAACCCGCCTCTGGCCCTTTCGTCGTGAAGAAGGGCTGGAATACTTTCTCGATGTTTTCCTGCGGGATGCCGCAGCCGGTATCGGTGACGGCAATCTCGACGTAGTCGCCGGGCGGCACATCCTCCATGTCGGCGGCGGTTTCGGCATCGAGCGACCGGTTAAAGGTCTCGATGGTGAGATCGCCACCCTTCGGCTTCATGGCGTCGCGGGCATTGATGCAGAGGTTGAGGATCGCTGTTTCGAGCATGGTGGCATCAGCACGGATTGGCCACAGCTCGTTGGACGGCATGATGGTGAGGTTCACTGTGGCACCGACCGCGTGCCCCAGGATGCCGCTCATCTTGTGCAGCAGGCTGTTGACATCGACATCGCGGTTCATCAGCGTCTGTTGACGCGAGAAGGCGAGCATGCGCTTGGTCAGTTCCGAGCCGCGCTCGGCGGCCTCATAAGCCGCATGAATTCGTTTCAAAACCCGCTCGTCGTTCTTCACGAGTTGCTCGACCAACTGCAGATTGCCGAGAACCACCATCAGCAAATTGTTGAAATCATGCGCCACGCCACCGGTCAGCTGGCCCACCGCTTCCATCTTCTGGGCCTGCATGAACTTGCGTTCCAGCAGCTTTCTCTCTGTAATGGCCTGGCAGGTGCCGAATATCTGGTCGACTTGTTGATGACTGTTGCGGTCGGCCTCGATCTTCACTTCGAAGTAGTTGAGTTCACCTTCCACCAACGTCTTGTAAGCGATCTCGAAAGCTGGACTATTCTGACCACGTTTGGCCAGTTCCACCGCTTCCCTGAACTTCTCCCGGTCGGCGGCCTCGATCATCTTCTCGAACACCGGCAGATTGGGCTGCACGATCGCATCCTCCATGCCGATCAAGGCAATCATTTCTGTCGAAAGCCGCGACAGGCCGGTCTCGACATTCACCGTGAAGCTTCCCAGCCGGGCCGCACGCTGCGAGCGCTTGAGAATCCTCTCGGAGGCCTGCATTTTCTCCAACGCTGCCATCTGCTCGCTGATGTTGCGCGACAGGCCAACGCATTTGATCGGCTTGCCATCCACCGGGCTGCGGATGACGCCGGCGATCGATTCCATCCAGACATAGTTGCCGTGGGCGTTCCTGACCCGGTATCGGGTCTGGAACATGTCGGACCCAAAGGGCGCGGTCTTGATTTGGTCATCCAGCGTCTTGTCGCAATCGTCGGGATGGACCAGGTCGTTAAATGAGTTGAAATTCAGGTCCTTGCTGCCGCGCTCGAAACCCAGCAAATCGTAGAACTCGGCGGAATTATTTGATTCATCGGTGCGGTAGTCATGGTCCCAGGCAGCATAGCCGCCGGAACGCAAAGCAAGGCTCAGCCGCCGTTCGTTCTGGATGGCATCTTCGGCTTCCTCCAGACTGGCGTGCTGGCCGATCAGCATCATCACAGACTGGTCGCCATCCTTACAATTTTGCGGTGTGAATCGGATGGAGCGGGTGGACCCTAATGGTGGAACATAGGTCACCTCGACCTTCTGCAATAGTCCGAATGGGGTGTCTTCGGTCAGTTGGCGGGCCGAAAGGGGGCCGGTACCAAATTTTACAAGCTGTTTGCCGACCAGCTCTTCACGCGTGCAATTCCACTTGCGCATCACCGCACTGGTGGCGGCGATTACCTTGGCCTCAGGGAGGCTGATGGCGAACATTTCAACATTCGCGATTTCGAAAGCCTTCGTCATCTCGGCAATGACACCCGCCGCAGTCGCCATGCTCAGTCTCCAAACCAGGTCAGAACGCACCTGACTGTTGCGTCAAAACATGAATACAGTGTTGGTGGTTAATGGCGGATTGCACGAAATTGAAGGCAAGGGCATAAGTCGAGAAAATACATTGGGGGGAAATGGGCGGCATGGACGAGAAATGGCAGAAGAGTTTTCCGGTATCTTGGGATCAGTTTCACCGCGATGCCCGGGCACTGGCCTGGCGTTTGAGCGGGGCAGGACCATTCAAGGCGGTTGTCGCCGTCACCCGTGGCGGTCTGGTGCCCGCTGCGGTGGTCGCGCGGGAGCTTGGCATCCGGATTGTCGAGACCGTCTGCGTCGCCTCCTACGAGTATGACAAACAAGGCGAAATCCAAGTTCTGAAGACCATTGCAGCCGACCTTGCCGGAACCGCAGGTGGGGCAGGGGTGTTGATTGTCGATGACCTTGTCGATACCGGGGCCACAGCCCGGGTGGTCCGCGAGATGCTGCCGAAGGCGCATTTTGCGACGGTATACGCAAAACCCGCCGGGCGGCCGCTGGTGGACACCTTTGTTACCGAAGTGAGCCAGGATACCTGGATCTACTTGCCGTGGGACATGGGGCTGCAGTTTACGCCGCCAATCGGCGACCGGGCGACGGCCTGACCCGCAATGGACACCGCTTCGACCCTCAATCTGTTGTTCCTGCTGATGTTCCTGCAGGTGAAACACATGATTTTCGATGGACCATTGCAGTTGCAATGGATGCTTCGTGAGAAGGGATTCTACGGCAGGCGCGGCGGCTTCGCACACGCCGGCTTGCATGGATTTGGCAGTGTCGTCGTCCTGCTGGTGGCCGGTCTTAGCCTTGGGATGTCATTGGCTCTCGCTGCTTTCGATGCAATCATCCACTATCATGTCGATTATGCCAAGGAATCACTGGTCCGGCGCAAGGGCTGGACTGCCGATCAATCATATTTCTGGTGGGCTTTGACCGCCGACCAGATGTTTCATCAATTCACTTATCTCGCTATGGCCGCGGCCATTGTAAAGTTGGCCTGATTTTGCAGCAGGAGTGTTGTTCGTGACCGCCATTGATGCTGTTCTCAACGATGCCATGACGCTGTTCGCGGAAAAGCGCCCAAAGACGCGTGCCATGCATGATCGCGCCAGGAAAGTCATGCCGGGTGGCAATACCAGGACGGTGCTGTACACGGCACCCTTTCCGATCCGGGCAGAAAAAGCCGAAGGATCGACCATTGTCGATACCGATGGACATCGATATCTCGATCTGCTTGGCGAGTACTCGGCCGGCATATATGGCCATTCGCATCCCCGAATTCTTGCGGCGGCCAACGAGGCGCTGGCGATGGGGCTCAATTTCGGGGCGCATCACGCCAAGGAAATTGCGCTCGCCGAGGTGGTGACCAATCGATTCGATCTGGATCTAGTGCGTTTTACCAATTCGGGTACCGAGGCCAACATGATGGCGCTGGCAGCGGCGCGCTGTTTCACTAAGCGTAGCAAGATCATGCCGATGAATGGCGGGTATCACGGCGGGACGTTGTATTTCAGCCATGGAGCCTCGCCCGTTAATGCGCCGTTCGATTGTATCATGGGACACTACAACGATGTCGAGGCAACCCGTAAGCTGATTGTTCAGTATGCAGATGAATTGGCAGCGGTGATCCTCGAACCGATGCTTGGCGGTGGTGGTTGCATCCCCGCCAGCCAGGAATTTCTCCACATGCTGCGGGACGAAACCAGCAGCAAGGGCATTATCCTGATTTTCGACGAGGTGATGACCTCGCGGCTGCATCCGGGAGGGCTGTCGGCGAAGCTCAGTATTCAACCAGACTTGAAGACCTTGGGAAAATATATTGGCGGCGGAATGAGCTTTGGCGCGTTCGGCGGCAGGCGCGATATCATGGAGCTTTTCGATCCGTCGAAACCCAATGCTCTGCCGCATGCAGGAACCTTCAACAACAACACGCTCACCATGACGGTTGGCCACGCTGCGATGTCGGAGATTTTTACGCCGGAGGCCTGTGAAAATCTGAATGCGAGGGGAGACAGACTCCGCAACGATCTCAATGATCTGTTCATGCGCTACCAAGTGCGCATGCAGGCCATGGGGCTGGGTTCGATGATCACCATCCATCCCGCCACCGGTGCGGTTTCAACGCCAGAGCAGATCGAGGATGCTGACAAGCGGCTGAG
>JANLTS010000520.1:0-5392 GCA_031363045.1 Hyphomicrobiales bacterium | reverse complement strand
TCCGAGAGTTCGCGGCCGCGCACGATGCCATTGCGGTCGCGGCGCTGGTTGTTCATGTAGCGCATCTTGGCAAGCGGGATGATTTCGCGCAGGACCTCGGTGTCGGCCTCGCGGTTGGCCTGCTGGCCGATCATGATCTCGACGATCTCTTCGAAGTTCAGCAGCCAGAACGGCAGGTTCATGTTTTCGGGGGTGATGATCTCGGCGCAATCCTGGAAGGCGTTGGCATATTCGCGGTGAACATCGAGCAGCAGAATATGGGCTTGCGGGTTCTTTTCCAGAATACGGCGCAGGATCAGCGCCACGGTGCAGCTTTTGCCGGTGCCGGTGGTGCCGAGAACGGCGAAATGCTTGCCCAGCATTTCGTCGATCTTGATCATCGCCGGGATAGTCTCGTCCTGGGTGATGTGGCCGACGCGGATGGCGGTTTCGGCGTCACAGGCATAGGCCTTCTCAAGCTCGTATTTGGAGGCGCGGAAAACGATGTCGCCAAGCGAGGGGTAGCATGAAATGCCACGCCGGAAGCCGATCGGCTGGCCCTGCTGGTCCTTCGGCAATTCACCGATGAATTCAACCTCGATGATCCGCAGTTCCTTGTCGTCCTTGGAATGCGACGGCATCGGCGAGGACAGGGCCGAGACCATGCACAGTGAAATCGACTTCTGGGTATCGACCTTGAGCAGCGTGCCGATCTCAGGCGTCTTCTGGATGTTGTTTTGATCCTCGACGTCAATCAGGATGACGGCATGGGCACCAGTCACCGCGACGATGCGGCCAACGCGATCGACGTTCTGCGAGTGGGTGGTCTGAGCGGGCGAAAACGATGCTTGCTGGCGTTGCATGGCGGGTCCGTCTTTCAATGGATAGGGGCGCTGGCCGGCGATTTGCCGTCGGCCACCGGCAGGATGATCGAGACCCGTGTGCCCGCACCCTTTTGCGAATCGATCCGCAGGTCGCCGCCATGCAGCCGGGCCAGTGCGTAGGCGATGGGAAGGCCAAGCCCGGTGCCTTCGTGGCGCTTGTTGAAGGCGGTGTCGATCTGGCCAAAGGGACGCATGGCGGTTTCGACTTCCGAAGGCGTCATGCCAACACCCGTGTCGGTCACCGAAATCACCGCATAGCCTTGCTGCAGCATCTGCGCTTCGATGTGGATGCGGCCGTTTTCGGGCGTGAATTTCACTGCGTTGCCGAGCAGGTTGATGAGGATCTGCTTCATTCTCAGCGCGTCACCCAGAATGCGCGGCAGACTGGCAGGAACGTTGGTTTCGACAATGATGCCCTTTTCGCGAGCCTTGGCTTCGATGATCAGCAGACAGGACGAAAGAATGGGGCCGATGTCGATAGGTTCACAATCAACTGACAGCTTGCCAGCCTGGATCTTGGAGACGTCGAGAATGCCGTTGATCAGGGCGAGCAGGTGTTCGGCGGCCTGTTTCACATAGCCTGAGTATTGGTGGACCTTCTCGGCACTGGTCACCGTCTGGGTGTGCAGCATGTCGGAAAAGCCGATGATGGCGTTCAAGGGCGTACGCAGCTCATGGCTCATATTGGCGATGAATTCGGACTTGGCCTTGGAGGCCAGTTCGGCATCGACCTTGGCGGCGTGGAGCGCGATTGCCTGTTTGTTCTGGGTGATGGCAACGCCAAGATGGTCGGAAAACTCGCCAATCAGCGAGCCGTCCTTGAACCATTTTGGACCGAAAGTACGCATTCAAACCCCTGCCTGAAGGGTCAACATAGCTGTCAACGTCTCAATGTGGGGTTAATACCTAAGGCCGCATTCGCCTTGTATAATTGCTTTGTTCCGGGGGCCGAACCTGTTACATTCAAGCCAACGCAATGATTATCGGATGACCGCTGCCGCTCCGGTTATGAACGCCGTCGAGAGCCGGGAATCCACGAAAGGTTTGGGCCGTGGATGCGACCAATCGGTCGGGCTGGAACCGTGCCGGGCATAAGCCTGGTTCCGGTCGTCAGTCCGGACAACATCACCATGACTCGCAAGAGCGCGAGGCTGGCGGGCTGTATGGCGCGCTTGATCTTGGCACCAACAACTGCCGTTTGCTGATTGCAACGCCAGCCGGCCAAGGCTTTGCCGTGGTCGATGCGTTTTCGCGCATCGTTCGGCTGGGCGAAAGGCTGCAACAGACCGGACGCTTGAGCGATGATGCGATGAGCCGCACCATCGATGCGCTCCGGGTGTGCGCCAACAAGCTCAAATGGCGCCAGGTGACGCGTGTGCGGCTGGTGGCAACAGAGGCCTGCCGCATGGCCGACAATGGCGCCGACTTCATCGCCAGGGTGCGGGACGAAACCGGGCTCGGCCTCGAGATCATCGATCGCGAGACAGAAGCAGGCCTTGCCGCGACCGGTGCCGAGCCACTGGTTGACCGCGATGCCGAAACCGCCCTGGTGTTCGATATCGGCGGCGGCTCGACCGAGGTTCTGTGGCTCAAGCGCAATGGCCAGCGCTTCGACACGGTGGCCTGGACGTCGCTGGCGGCGGGCGTGGTGACGATCTCCGAGCAATTCGGCGGCGGCATGGACGTGACGCCGGCCTCGTTTGCGGCGATGCGCGACTTCTTGCGGCCAATGCTGCGGGACTTCGCGGCGAGGGTTTCCGTGGCCAATGGCGGGCAGCCGCCCATCCCTTCGCATCTTCTCGGAACATCGGGCACGGTGACGACGATTGCCGGCGTGCAGATGGGCCTGCCGCGCTACGACCGGTCACGCGTCGATGGCAGCTGGCTCAACAGCCACGATATTGGTGCGGTGACCGACCGGTTGCTGCACATGACGTACGAACAGCGCGCTGCCAACCCGTGCATTGGCAAGGAACGCGCCGACCTGGTGCTGGCGGGCTGCGCCATTCTGGAAGAAATCCGCCTGGCGTTTCCGGCAACCCGCATCCGCGTCGCCGACCGGGGCTTGCGCGAAGGCATCCTCACCATGTTGATGAAGGAAGACGGAACCTATGGGAGTGCGCCATGAGCAGGCCTGGAAGCGGCAGCAAGCCGGGGGGCAACAGCCTTAAAGTTCGGGTGAAGACCGGCAAGGGCCGCACCCCGTCGCAGAAAATATGGCTGGAGCGGCAGTTGAACGATCCTTACGTGCACGAGGCGCGAAAGCTCGGTTACCGCTCGCGGGCCGCATTCAAGTTGGTCGAAATCGATGATAAGTACAAGTTCCTCAAACCTGGCGGCCGTATTGTTGATCTGGGTGCCGCGCCCGGCGGCTGGTGCCAGGTGGCCTCAAAGCGGGTGAAGGCGGAGGAGGGGCGGGGCAAGATCATCGCCATCGACATGCATGGCATGGACCCGATTTCGGCGGTGACGATTTTCAAGAAGGACTTCCTCGAGGAGGATGCACCGGCCCTGCTGATCGAAGCGCTGGGCGGCGAGAAAGCCGATTGCGTGCTGTCCGACATGGCAGCCCATGCCACCGGCCACCGCCAGACCGATCACATCAACATCATGGCGCTGGCCGAAGCCGGGTATGACTTCGCGCGGCAAGTCCTGAAGCCTGGTGGCACGTATCTGGCCAAAGTTTTGCGCGGCGGCACCGAGAGCGAAATCCTGAAACTGATGAAAAAGGATTTCTCCTCCGTGCGGCACGTGAAACCCATGGCCAGCCGCGACGATTCCGCCGAGCTGTTCGTGCTGGCGATGGGGTTCCGGGGGTAGGGTTTTCGCAATTTGACATTCCCCGGTCGAGGGCTAAGACTTACGGAGAAGCCGCTTTCTGTCCCTTTCCCGAAGGGCTCGCTCGAACAGTCAATCCCACATCACACTCCGGAGGAACTCATGCGAAATTCAACGACACGTCGAGTTGTCTTGTCATCGTTGCTGGCGCTCGGCCTGCAATTCAGCGCAACCGGGCTGGCGCAGGCGGACGAGCTCGACGACATCGTCAAGGCTGGCGTCATCAAGGTCGGGATTTTCGAGGATTTCCCGCCGTTCTCGTCGGCTGGAACGGACTTGAAATCGCAGGGCTATGACATTGATGTCATCAACGCGCTGGCCAAGGCCTTGGGCGTCACGGCAGAAACTGTCGGTATCACCGGGCAGAATCGCATTCCGTCGCTCACCGAACACAAGTTGAACTTGCTGGTCAGCGTCGGCGTTAGCGACGAACGCAAGAAGGTGGTGGCCTTCACCGCGCCTTACGCGCCCTATTCGATCGACGTCATTGGTCCCAAGGCCCTGGCGATCACGGGACCAGCCGATCTGGCGGGCAAATCCATCGCCGTCAACCGCGGCACGTTGGAAGATACTTCCGTCACCGAAGTGGCGCCGAAGGACGCCGACATTCAGCGCTTCAATGACTATAACGGCGTGATCTCGGCCTTCCTGTCGGGCCAGGTGCAGCTGATGGTGGTGGGCAACGATGTTGGCGCCGCGGTGCTGGCGAAGCAGCCGGCGAGCGAGCCAGAATCGAAATTCCAGTTGCTGAATTCGCCCTCGGCCATGGCCATCAACAAGGGCGAGGACCGGCTGCTGGCCAAGCTCGATGAAGCGCTGGCCACCATGAAGAAGGACGGAACGCTGGACGCCATTTCGAAGAAGTGGCTGTTCATCCCGCTGCCGCCGGAACTTTAATCCGGCCATGGGCTATGAGCTCGACTTCGGAGCGCTGGCCCAGTATTTCGGCTTGTTTCTCGAAGGGACGGCGGTCACACTTGGGCTGACCGCCGTCGCCTCATTGCTGGGGATTGCACTCGGCATCGCCGGTGCCAGTGGCGCCCGCAGCAAGCACCGCTGGCTCCGGCGCGGAATTTCCATTTATGTCGAGTTGATCCGCAATACGCCGTTCATCGTGCAGATGTTCTTCATCTTCTTTGGCCTGCCGAGTCTGGGTTTGCGTTTCAGCGCCATGCAGGCGGCGGCCATCGCCATGACCATCAACCTGACGGCCTATGCCATCGAAATCCTGCGGGCGGGCCTTGAGGTGGTGCCGCCCGGACAGTCCGAGGCAGGCCGCGGGCTGGGCCTCCGGCCGATGGCGATCTTCGGGTTGATCGTGCTGCCGCAGGCGGTGGCCAATGTCTATCCGGCACTGATCGGGCAGATCACCATCACCATGTTGGAATCGGCTGTCGTCTCGCAAATCGCAGTGGTCGATCTCACGCATGTGGCTGACTTCATCCAGTCGCGCAATTTTCGTAGCTTTGAAACTTATCTGATCATCACACTGGTTTACCTGGTTCTCGCCGTGGTCATGCGGCGCGGGCTGGTGCTGGCTGGTCAGCGGCTGTTCACGGGGCGGCAACGATGACCGATTTCACCTTGTGGGATATCGTGCGCAACCTGTTGCTGGCGGCGCGCTGGACCATTCTGCTGTCAGCCTTCGCCTTTACGGGTGGTGCGGTCTTCGGGCTGGCGCTGATGCTGAT
>JANLTS010000467.1:0-4742 GCA_031363045.1 Hyphomicrobiales bacterium | reverse complement strand
CGAGTTCATGCTCCTCGACGAGCCCTTCGCCGGAATTGATCCGATTGCGATCAGTGATATTCGCAAGCTGGTGCGACAGCTCACCGCTCGGGGAATCGGGGTGCTTGTTACGGATCACAACGTCCGCGAAACCCTCGAACTTATCGATTCGGCGCTCATCATCCATGAGGGCCAGGTCCTGACCCACGGCACACCCGATGAGATCGTCAGCAACGCCGATGTCCGGCGCTACTATCTCGGCGCCGACTTCAGCCTGTAACTCCAGGCTGAGCGCACCATGGCACTGAACCAGCGGCTCGACATGCGCCAGGGCCAATCCCTGGTGATGACGCCGCAATTGCAGCAGGCGATCAAGCTGCTGCAGATGTCCAATATCGAGCTGCAGGCCTTTGTCGATACCGAGCTAGAGCGCAACCCGTTGCTCGAGCGCGACGAGCGCGGCGAAGTTCAGAAACCGGTTGAAGAGGCAGCACGTGCTGAGCCTGACATGGTGAGCGAACTCAATTCGGGTGCCGCCGCCGAAGAGCGCCTCGCCACCCTCGATACCGATCTTGAAAATGTCTACACGCACGAATCGCGCGCCGATGCCGAAAGCCGGAATACGCCGGGCCCCGCCGATTCCGGCTGGTCGAGCTTGAGGCCTTCGGGCGGCATGTCGCTGGACGCCGACGAACTCGACTTCGCCGCAACCCTGACGAAACTGCCGACACTTGCCGAGCATCTGACCGACCAGATGCATCTGGCGCTCTCCGATGCCGCCGAGCGACTGATCGGCCAGCATTTGATTGGGGCTGTCAACGAGGCGGGCTATCTGACCGCCGATGTCGCCTCAGTTGCCGAAACGCTCGGCACCACGGCGTCGCATGTCGAGGCCGTGCTGGTCAAGCTGCAGCAATGCGATCCGGCGGGAGTGTTCGCTCGTGACTTGAAGGAATGCCTGACGCTGCAACTCCAGGAGATTGATCGCTACGATCCGGCCATGGCGGCCCTTGTTGGCAATCTCGAACTGGTGGCGAAGCGCGACTACAACGCGTTGCGAACACTATGCAAGGTCGACATCGATGACCTGAAAGATATGATTGCTGAGCTGCGCAATCTCAATCCCAAGCCCGGCCACGCTTTTGGCTCCGAACCAGTGCAACCAGTGATCCCGGATGTGATCGTCCGCGCGTCGCCCGACGGCGCCTGGACCGTCGAGCTCAATTCCGAAACCCTGCCGCGGGTGTTGATCTCGAACCAATATTTGGCCAAGGTTTCACTTTCGTCGGCGCGGAGCGAAGACAAGCTTTATCTGTCGGAGTGCCAGGCCAATGCGACGTGGCTGGTGAAGAGCCTCGACCAGCGGGCCAAGACCATCCTCAAGGTCGCGCGTGAAATCGTCCGCCAGCAAGATGCTTTCCTGGTGCTCGGCGTGCAGCACTTGCGGCCGCTCAATCTGCGCACCGTCGCCGATGCGATCGAGATGCATGAATCAACCGTCAGCCGCGTCACCTCCAACAAATACATGGCAACCCCGCGCGGCATTTTTGAACTGAAATATTTCTTTACCGCCGCTATCGCCTCTTCCGAGCGCGATGGCGATGCTCATTCCGCCGAGGCCGTCCGCCACCGCATCAAGGAGATGATCGCGGCAGAATCGGGCGGCGTCCTTTCCGATGACACAATCGTGGATAAACTCAAGGCCGCAGGCATTGAAATTGCCCGCCGGACGGTCGCCAAATATCGAGAATCATTAGGAATTCCATCGTCCGTGCAACGCCGCCGCGAGCTTAAAGTGCAGGTCCGGCAAGGCCGTTGACTTGAGGGTGACCCGCGACTAGGGTCCGCGCGCTTCGCATGGCCCGGGTGTTCGGCGCCCTTGACCCCGACCGCTGCGCGAGACGGGAAAAGGCGCGCCTCCACAGAACCTCCAACGCCCGTTGACGTTCGAAGCAAACGCGCCCATGTATCTTGCTAGGGCGAAGCAGGGATATTTGCGACGACCATGCAGATCAAAGTCACGGGTAAGAATCTCGACATCGGCCAGGCCTTGCGCCAGCATGTCGAAGACCGGCTCCTCCAACTCACGCAGAAGTATTTCGAAGGCACCGTGCACGCCCATGTGACGGTCGAGAAGCAACGCGCCGGTTTCCTGACCGACTGCGCGTTGCTTCTGGCAACCGGGCTGGTGCTGCAAGCCCATGGCACCGGGGCTGACGCGCATCCGAGCTTCGACCAGGCAGCGAGCCACCTTGAAAAGCAACTGAAGCGCTACAAGACCCGGCTGAAGGACCATCACAAGTCCAGGCGCGAACCGGTGCGCCTGCAGGAAGCCTCGCGCTATGTCATCAGCGCCGCCGAAGACAATGCCGCCGAACCGCAGGGCCTCAATCCGGTGGTGGTGGCCGAGACCGATCTCATGCTTCCCGAACTCACGGTCGGCGAGGCCGTGATGCAACTCGATATCTCGACGACGGCCTTCCTGCTGTTCCGCAATGGCGGGCACGGCGGACTCAATCTCGTTTACCGGCGCCCCGATGGCAACATCGGCTGGGTCGATCCCAAATCGCACGCATGAGCACGTCGCACGCATGAGCACCTGGACTTCCACCTAACGGGACCTCGCCTGCATGACTCTCGCCACCCTGATCGACAAGCACACCGTTCTCGCCAACCTCAAGGCGCCGAACAAGAAACAGTTGTTGCTCGAGCTTTCCCAGGCGATGGCCGCCCGCGTCGGCATCGACCACCGGCTGATCTTCGAGACACTGCTGAAGCGCGAGAAGTTGGGATCGACCGGCATCGGCCAGGGCATTGCCATTCCGCATGGCAAGGTGGCAACGCTGACGCGCGTGCATGGGCTTTTCGCCCGCCTGGGAACACCTGTGGATTTCGAATCGGTTGATGGCCAGCCCGTCGATCTGGTCTTTGTGCTGCTGGCGCCCGAACATGCCGGGGCCGACCATCTGAAGGCGCTGGCCAAGATTTCGCGCCTGCTGCGCGATCCGGTTGTGGTGGCGAAGCTCCGCGGTACGGAGGATGCCGAGGGCCTCTATGCGATCCTCACCGAACCCGCCGCCACGCCGGCAGCGAGCGCCAGCGCGGCGTGAAGAACGCCGATAGCGAATAGCCTCGTTCGCTCAGTGCACGCTCATCGCCATCAGCTCGTGTTCAGCGGCACTGCCGACAGCACCTTCGCGGCTGTCGGAAATCGACACCGGCGTACCATCGGCATGATAGAGGCAGAACAGCCTGGCATTGTTGGCCACCCGGGCCTTGCCGCCCAGCAGCTTGTTGGCTTCGCGCAGTTCGATTTCGCGGATATAGCCCAAGGCGCCGCCGCCCAGATGGGCGAGGTCTTCCGGCGTCAAACCGGGCGTCTTGGTGGTCGAGTTGTTCGTATTCATCAGGGTTAGCCTCCGATCTGTATACGGCGGACAAGGCGCCGTGGTTCTGGCCGTTCGAGGTGCAATTCGAGCAAGCCGTTCTCAAGCCGTGCGCCGGTCACTTCCATGCCGTCGGCCAGCACGAAGCTGCGGGCGAACTGGCGCGCGGCAATGCCGCGGTGGAGATAGGAACGGCCGTCATCATCTTTTTGGCGGCCGCGGATCACCAACTGGTTTTCCTCGACCGTCACCTCGAGTTCATCGCGGTTGAAGCCGGCCACCGCCAGAATGATGCGGAGCCGCTCGGCCTCGCCTTCGGCGCGCGGCAGGCGTTCGATGTTATAGGGCGGATAGCCGTCTCCCGATGACTTGGAAGCCCGATCGAGCATGCGCTCAAGCTCGTCGAAGCCGAGCAGCAGGGGGGACGAAAAGACCGAAAGACGCGACATGTTCTTGCCCTCATGGAAAAGCAGCAATCCGCCACCGGAACCCGAAACGGCATTCAGGGAGACCCAGCACATATGAGGACAAGTCCCGCCGGTTTCAAGCTGGGTGCTTGACCGTGACGGCAGGATGGTGGTTTGATCGTCCGATCAAAGATTGCCATAGCAGCCTGAAAACGGCTGTGATTTAATAACTGGTCTAGACCACAGGGAGAAGACAACAATGATCAGACGTTCACTCATGGCGGCAGTTGCCGCCCTTGCCATGTCGGCCACCGCCGCCATGGCCGCCGATGACAAGCCGGCCATTGTGTTCGATATTGGCGGCAAGTTCGACAAGTCCTTCAACGAGTCGATGTTCAATGGCTCGGAGAAGTTCAAGGCCGATACCGGCATTGCCTATGGCGAATTTGAAATCGCCAACGAAGCGCAGCGCGAACAGGCCATCCGCAATTTCGCCGACCAGGGCTATTCGCCGATCATCGCGGCGGGCTTTGCCCAGGCCGCGGCGGTCGAAAAGGTCGCCAAGGAATATCCTGAACTGAAATTCGCCATCGTCGACATGGTGGTCGATCTGCCGAACGTGCAGTCGATCGTCTTCAATGAACATGAAGGCTCCTATCTCGTCGGTGTGATGGCCGCCATGGCGTCAAAGTCCGGCACCGTCAGCTTCGTCGGCGGCATGGATATTCCGCTGATCCGCAAATTCGCTTGCGGCTATGTGCAGGGCGTCAAGGCCGCCAAGGCCGATGCCAAGGTCATCCAGAACATGACCGGTGACACCGGTGCTGCCTGGAACGATCCGGTGAAGGGAGGCGAGATCACCAAGGGCCAGATCAGCCAGGGCTCCGATGTTGTCTATGCCGCAGCCGGCGCCACCGGCCTCGGTGTCCTCAAGGCGGCGGCCGAGGGCGGCGCGCTTTCGATCGGCGTC
>JANLTS010000423.1:0-3260 GCA_031363045.1 Hyphomicrobiales bacterium | reverse complement strand
ACACCGCTTCCCACTCAGGTCCTTGGCTTGGACCTGAAAAGTCCTGAATAGTCCTGAAGTTCGCTTTTAGGACTGTCTTCGGTTATCCTACCCCCGAGGAACGGGTTCTTGGCAAATGGACTTGGAGTTTGGGAACTATCGCTTGAAGCGCGCCGAACGGCTGCTGCTGGGGCCTAAGGGACCGGTGGAGCTTTCGGCGCGATCCTTCGACATCCTCGCCATTTTGCTGGAGAGGCCGGACGAGGTGATCGCCAAGACCGACCTCTTCGATGCCGTTTGGCCCGGCCTGGTGGTGGAGGAGAACACCCTGCAAGTGCATGTCTCGGCGCTGCGCAAGGCGCTCGACGCCGGCATGATCGCGACAGTGCACGGTCGCGGTTACAAGTATGCCGGCCCGAGGCCAGTCGCGGCGGCGCCGGCGGCGCCTGTAGCAGCTGAGGCTGCGCCGCCGTCCAAGCCGTCCATTGCCGTGCTTCCCTTCGCCAATCTCAGTGGTGATGCGCAGCAAGACGTCTTCTGTGAAGGATTGGCGCTCAACATCGTCTCCAGCCTCGGGCGCTTCCACGAGTTGTTCGTCATCGACCGGTTCTCGACCCTGGCCTACCGCAACCGGCCGGTGACTTCGGCCGAGGCGGCGCGTGAGCTTTCGGTCCGCTACATTCTGCAAGGCAGCGTTCAGAAAGCCGGTGACCGCATCCGCGTCTCGGTCCAACTTGTCGATGGCGGCGAGAACCGGCAGCTGTGGACCGAGAGTTATGACCGGCAGCTGACGGATATCTTCGCGGTCCAGGACGAAATCACCGGAACGATTATCGGCGCGCTGGCGTCCGGCTACGGCGGAAGGCTCGGCAAGGCCTGGCGTGGCCGGAGCAAATCCGCCGGAACGGATAGTTTCGCGGCGTTGGACTATCTTCAACGCGCCTATGATGCCTGCCGCTTCACCAAGGAGGGAGAGATCCTTGCCAGGGAGTATCTCGCCAAGGCGATCGAATGCGATCCGGGGCTAGCCAAGGCCTACAGCAAGATGGCGCTGGGCCACATCGTCGATGCCTATGGCGGTTGGGCCGACGACTATGATGGTTCGATGGAACTAGCCCGCCAATGGGCAGTGAAGGCGATTGCCTGCGACGACGGCGAATCCTGGTCCCATTGGGCCTTCGCCAGCTATCATTTGTATACGATGAATCATGGCGTGGCGCTCGAGGCCTTCCGCAAGGCCCTCCACTGCAATCCCAACGACGCCGAGGTGACGACCGAGTACGCTCTTTGCTTGAGCTATGCCGGCCGGGCGGAAGATGGCATCGAACAAGCGCTGAAGGCCATGCGCCTCAATCCGTATCACTATGAATGGTACACGGCGCAGCTCGGGCAGATCTATTTCGACGCCCGCAAATACGATAGGGCCATCGCCACGTTCGCCGGTCTGCGATCGCTCGATAGTGCCATCATGCGCGTCTATCAGGCCGCCAGTTTCGCCGCCGCCGGGAATATCCAGCAGGCACAAAAATCGGTGAAGCGGATTCTCGAACTCGACCCCGGCGCGACGCTGGAAAAATGGACCAATCCGAAGCTCGCGCCCTATGGTGATGCCGCTTACCTTGAGCATTTCTGCAAGAATCTCCGCAAGGCCGGCCTGCCGGAGCGGGCCGCGCCGTTGCCCTGAACCCGAACGATCCCTTCGCCGTGCTCTTCTCCTCAATTACACAGGCAGGCCGGAGCGGCGTATGCAACCGTTACCGCGTGATCCTGCAGCGCGTTAACAAGGAAGAATAAGCTTCATCACAGCCGCGGTACGCGATGGTCGGTGGGCACCTGTCGGTCCGACTGGAGCATTGACGCAACGGCGTCCGCTTTTGGCCCGCAGTGGGAATTCAGACTGACCTGTTGTCTGATGTCAGGTTGACGCCACTACCTGCGAGTCCGGGCGCTTGCATTTGGCGCCCGCTGGCGCATGCTTGGGCTTTCAACTTGAGGGGTGAGCATGATCACGCTTTGGGGACGGCGAAATTCCGCCAACGTGCAAAAGGTTCTGTGGGCGTTGCATGAGCTTGACCTGCCATACCGGCGCGAGCCCGTCGGCGGCAGCTTTGGCGGCAACCGCGATGCAGATTACCTGGCGATGAATCCCATGGGGCTCGTGCCCGTCATCCGCGATGGCGATGTGACAATGTTCGAGTCCAATGCCATCGTGCGCTATCTCGGCGCAAGATTCCGCCCCGGCCTATTGCGGCCCGATGACCATCGCCACCTCGCTATGGCCGAACAATGGATGGACTGGCAGCAGAATGTCTTTGCGGGCGCTGTCTCCCCAGTCTTCATGAACAACATCCGTGTCCCCGCCGCCAAGCGCAATGCCGCGGCGGTGACAGAGGCCGCGAAGCATGCCGCTGCTGCCTTGAAGATCGCCAATGAACATCTGTCGCGTCACGACTGGTTTGCCGGTCCTGTCTTCAGTTTCGGCGATATCGTGATGGGGGTCTTCCTGTGGCGCTACCTGGGCCTTGAATGTGAGAAGCCCGATGTTCCGCATGTCATGGAATGGCTGGAGGCACTTGAACAGCGCGACGCCTTCCGTGCCGCCGTCATGGAGGTGCCGCGCGCCAAGGATCTGGCCGACTGGAACCGCATCGAACACGAGTTCGGTTAGTTCGGCATCATTCGTCCAGCCGATGCCCGATCCGCCCGGCAACATCCTGAATATACTGCCAGGCCACCCGGCCTGACCGACTGCCGCGCGTCGCCTGCCATGCGATGGCCCCGGAACGTAAATCCTCAGGCTTCATCTTCAAGCCGAAGTGCCGAGCATAACCCTCTATCATATCGAGATATTCGTCTTGCGAACAATTGTGGAAACCGAGCCACAATCCAAACCGGTCGGAGAGCGACACCTTCTCCTGCACGGCTTCCGATGGATTGATGGCGGTGGAGCGTTCGTTCTCGATCATGTCACGCGGCAGCAGGTGCCGCCGGTTGGACGTCGCATAGAACACCATGTTGGAAGGCCGGCCCTCGATACCGCCATCCAGTGCGGCCTTCAGCGACTTGTATGACGTGTCCTCGGCATCGAATGAAAGATCATCGCAGAACACGATGAAACGGAAACCTTGGGCGTGACGCACGACGCTCATCAGCAACGGCAGGCTCTCGATGTCTTCGCGGTGGATCTCCACCAGCTTGAGCCCGCCGCCGGCCTGTGAATTGACCTGGTGATGGGCCGCCTTCACCAGCGAGGACTTGCCCATGCCGCGCGCCCCCCACAG
>JANLTS010000420.1:0-5136 GCA_031363045.1 Hyphomicrobiales bacterium | reverse complement strand
AATGTCTACAACCGCATGATCATGCCCACCTCGTTCGGCGATCCGGAGGCGGAGTACTGGCGGCTGATCAACGGCGTGTCGCAATGGGATGTCGGGGTCGAACGCCAGGTCCAGATCAAGGGACCCGATGCGGGCCGTCTGGCGCAAATACTGAGCTCTCGCGATCTCTCCACCTGCAAAGTGGGCCAAGGCAAATACGTGCCCCTGTGCAACCATCGCGGCACGATCATTAACGATCCGATCCTGCTGAAGCTTGCCGAGGATCTCTATTGGCTGTCGATTGCCGACAGTGACATGTGGTTGTGGGCGAACGCCATTGCGGCCGAGCGCGGCTTGAACGTCGAGATCAGTGAACCCGACGTGTCGCCAATGGCTCTGCAGGGTCCGAAAGCCGAGGATGTCGTCGCACATGTTATGGGGGATTGGGTCCGGACGCTCAAATATTTCTGGTTCAGGGAAACCGACATCGAAGGCATTCCCGTTGCGGTACAGCGGTCGGGCTGGTCCAAGCAGGGTGGCTTCGAGATCTACCTGCGGGACGGACGCAAGGGCACCAGACTGTGGAACATCTTCAAGGAGGCCGGCAAGCCGTGGGGTATTGGCCCTGGCGCTCCAGCGACGCCAGAACGGGTTGAAAGCGGGTTGGTGTCGGTCGGAGGTGATACCGACGAACAGACCAATCCCTATGAAGTAAGGCTCGGAAAATACGTCGATCTAGATGTGCCCGATGAGGTTGTTGGTATTCAGGCGCTGCGCCAGCTTAAGAACGAGGGCATCAAGCGCCATCAACTTGGACTGGTCCTCGAAGGCGACAAGCCTTCACCGCTTGGGTTCAGACTCGAGGAGATTATTTACAACGGTGCGACCGTCGGCAAGATGACGAACTGTGTGTGGTCGCCGCGCATGAGAGCAAATATTGGCTACGCCCTTATTTCGGCTGCAGTAAAGTCCGGAGAGATGGTCACCGTCAACCGAGCCAACGGTCCCAATGCGGCGAAACTTGTGGATCTTCCGTTCCTATGAGCGATGCCCCTTATCTGCGGCCACGGCCTGCCAATCATGTGCCGTTGACGCCTCTGTCGTTTCTGAGCCGAACCGCCGATCTCTTTCCCGATCGATTGGCGATCATCGATGAGGAGCGGCGCTTCACCTGGAGGGAGGTGCGGCAGCGCTGCGAGGCGCTTGCCGCAAGTCTGGTGCGGCTCGGTATCAAGCAAGGTGATGTCGTTTCAGTGCTTGCGCCCAATACGGCGGAGATGTTCGAGGCACAGTTTGCCGTGGCCATGGCGGGTGCCGTCCTCAACACCATCAACATCAGGCTTGATGCCGAGACAGTTGCTTATATTTTCGCTCATGCGGAAACCCGCGTGCTGATGCTGGACCGGCAATGCGCGCCACTGGCCGAGGCGGCGCTCGCACTTATCGAGGGACCAAAGCCCCTTGTCATTGACCTTGGTGGGCCCGGAAATGCTTTGGCGGGCAGTTTTCGCCATGAAGATCTGGTTCAGGCGGAAGCCGTTGAGTTTGCGCCGTTGCTTCCAGAAGATGAATGGCAGACCCTTTGCCTCAACTACACGTCAGGCACCAGCGGCAGGCCGAAAGGCGTGCTCTACCATCATCGCGGTGCCTACCTCATGGCGCTGGGCACTGTTGCCGGTTGGGGATTGTCCGGCCATCCGACCTATCTCTACACGGTCCCTATGTTTCACTGCAACGGCTGGGGCCATGCCTGGACCATGACCGCCTTGGCTGCCACCATCGTATGTTGCAGGCAGGTCTCTGCAAAAGCCGTCTATGACGCGATCAGAACACATGGTGTCACGCATTTTGGTGGAGCACCCATTGTGCTTGGAATGCTCACCGAGGCTGCCGAGGCCGGACCTCCTGAACTGCCGCACAAGGTCAAGGTGATGACTGCGGGTGCGCCGCCGCCTGCAGCCATTCTCGAAAGGGTCGAAGCACTGGGTTTCGATGTAATGCAAGTCTATGGCCTCACGGAGACTTATGGCCATGTCGTCCAATCCATATGGCATGATCAGTGGGGCGATCTCGATCTTGCCCAGCGCGCGAAGATCAAGGCGCGCCAGGGCGTGCGCTTTCCCATGATGGAAGTGGCTGAAATCCGCGATCCTGCTTCGCATGCACGCTTGCCCCGGGACGGTGCGGCAATGGGGGAGATCGTGCTGCGCGGCAATACCATCATGAAGGGATATCATAAGGACGAAGCTGCAACGGAAGCAGCCTTCGCTGGTGGAGCATTCCATTCTGGCGATGTGGCGGTACAGCACCCTGACGGGTTTCTCGAAATCCGCGACCGCTATAAGGACATCATCATCTCAGGTGGTGAAAACATATCGTCGGTCGAGGTCGAAGCTGTGCTCTACCGACACCCGGCGGTCAGCGCCGCAGCGGTTGTGGCCAAGCCTGACATCAAATGGGGTGAAACGCCTTGCGCATTCATTGAGTTGAAACCCGGTGTGAGCGTCACGGCCGATGAACTTAATCACTTCTGCCGCCAGCATCTGTCCGGCTACAAGGTCCCCAAGACTTATCTCTTCGAGGGCTTGCCCAAAACTTCGACCGGAAAGATTGAAAAATACAAACTGCGCGACAAGGCAAAGGCACACTTATCATGACACCGAAATACATCACGATCGAGACGGACGGCGCTGTGACCACGGTGACGCTGGCACGAGAAAACCTGCGCAATGCCATCAGCGAAGACATGCTCCTGGAAATCGAAACGGCATTCCGTTCGCCGCCCAACGGCACGCGGTGTTTCGTGCTTGCGGCAAACGGCGCGCATTTCTGCGCCGGTCTCGATTTGCGCGAGCATTATGACAAGGACCGTTCACCGATCGAATTCATGATCATGTGCCAGGCCTGGCATCGTACCTTCGACGTCATTCAGTTCAGCGGCGTGCCGGTGATTGCGGCCCTGCAAGGTGCTGTCGTGGGCGGTGGACTTGAACTGGCGGCCGCAACCCACGTGCGCATCGCCGAAGCAGGAACGTTCTTTGCGCTCCCCGAAGGCCAGCGCGGAATCTTCACCGGCGGCGGCGCAACAGTCCGCGTGGCCCGCATCATCACGCCAGCACGCATGATCGATATGATGTTGACAGGCCGGACCTATGACGCCCAGCGCGGCCTTGACGTGGGATTGTGCCATGAAGTGGTAGGCGCAGGCCAGGCGTTGGCGCGTGCCAAGGTGCTGGCGGCACAAGTGGCAACAAATCCTCCGACCACCAATTTCGCTATTGTCACCGGCATATCCCGCATCAACGACATGTCCTCCACGGATGGAATGTTCGCGGAAGGGCTGCTCGCGGCTGCAGTCCAGTCCAACCCGGACATCCGCGAACGGCTTGAGGCCTTCTTCACCAAGAAGACCAAGCGTCTTGAACCCGGCGTTAGCTGAGCAGCATCATGACCTATCGCGCGCCCGTCTCCCGGATCTTGCTCGCAATGCAGAGTGCCGGAACCCTTCATGCGCCGCACTATGGAGATCTTTCGGTGGACGATGTGCAGGCCATCGTCACAGAGGCGGGGCGTTTTGCAACTGATCGCGTTGCGCCTTTGAACACAGTTGGCGACCGGAATCCCGCAGTTCTGGAGAATGGGAGGGTCACGACGCCACCAGGCTGGCGAGACACCTACCATGAGTGGTGCGCAGGTGGCTGGAACAGTCTGACGGGCCCGCTTGAACATGGTGGTCAGGGGCTTCCGATGCTGCTGGCCGTAGCCTGCACCGAGTTGTGGAATTCCTCGTGCATTGCGTTTGCGCTCTGCCCGCTTCTGACGGCGGGCGCAATCGAGGCGCTTGCCGCGCATGGCTCTGCCGAGCTCAAGGAGCGCTATCTGCCAAAACTCGTGTCCGGCGAATGGTCGGGCACCATGAACCTGACGGAACCGCAGGCCGGCTCGGACCTGTCCGGTCTGCGCTGCAAGGCACAGCGCTCGGGCGATGGCAGCTACCGCATAATGGGCAACAAGATATTCATCACCTATGGCGAGCATGATTGCGCGTCCAACATCGTGCATCTTGTTCTGGCACGCCTTGAGAATGCGCCCGCAGGCACGCGCGGGATTTCCCTGTTCCTCGTGCCAAAGATCCTGCCAGATGGCACGGCCAACGATGTGCGGTGTCACTCGCTGGAGCATAAGCTTGGCATTCACGGCTCACCGACATGCGCCATGATCTATGGTGATGCCGGTGGCGCGACAGGCTGGCTTGTCGGCGAGGAGAACCGGGGGCTTGCCTGCATGTTCACGATGATGAACAATGCGCGCCTTCTGGTCGGCGTCCAGGGCGTGGCACTTGCCGAACGGGCCACTCAGGACGCCATTGCATTTGCAAAGGAGCGGCGCCAGGGGCGCGTTTCCGGGTCGGGCGGGTCAGCTGGCGCCATCATCCATCACCCGGATGTCAAACGCATGCTGATTGAGATGCGGGCCAAGACATCCGCCGCGCGGATGCTGTGCATGGCGACGGCCTCCGCCATCGATGCCAGTCTGAGGGCAAACGCGGAGGCCGAAAGGAGACGTGCCCAAGATCGCGCGTCGCTCCTGACGCCCTTGGCGAAAGCCTACGCCACGGACATTGCCGTCGAGGTGGCCTCGACGGCTATTCAGGTGCATGGCGGAATGGGCTTTATCGAGGAGACGGGCGTTGCCCAGCACTTCCGTGATGCGCGAATCCTCCCGATCTATGAGGGGACAAATGGCATTCAGGCCATCGACCTTGTTACACGCAAGCTGGCGCTTGAGGGGGGTGGCACCTTGGCTCATCTCCTGGAAGACAGCTTTAAGGGATTGGCTCTGGTCATCGGCGATGCCTTGGCCAGGCAGATGGTTTCTGAGGTCAGCGAGATGGCGCGAACACTTTGCGAAGCCCCGGGCAGCCCAGCTTCTCTCTTTGCTGCGACGCCATATCTGCACGCCCTCGCAACCACGATAGCTGGCGGACACCTGGCTCAGGCCATGACGATAGCCCGGGGCGGGGAACTCGACAATGAAACAGAATCCAATGCCCACTATTTTATCGCTGTCGAGGTGCCGTCGGCGATCAAAGCCGCCAGCGCCGCGCTTTCCTGTGCCAGTGTGGTGACCAATGCAAAGTGGGATTAGACAACCGAA
>JANLTS010000413.1:0-6642 GCA_031363045.1 Hyphomicrobiales bacterium | reverse complement strand
CTCCCGCGCGCGGGAGAGGACACTCACCTACTCCGCCGCCTTCGGCATTGGCTCCGCATCATTGGCCGGGGCCGTCACCATATTCTCCACCAACACGTCCGACGCCAGCTCATTGTCGTGCATGTGGCGTCGGTCCCTGGCGATGTAGGAATAGATCGCCGGCGTGATGAACAGCGTGAAGAACGTGCCGATCGTCATGCCCGCCGCAATCACCACGCCGATGTCGAAGCGGCTCTTGGCGCCGGCACCGTCGGCGATCAGCAAGGGAACCACGCCGATGACCATGGCGGCCGTGGTCATCAGGATGGGTCTTAGACGCGTCGCGGCGGCTTCCTTGATCGCCGTGTTGCGGTCATAGCCCATCGTCTCCTGCAGCTTGTTGGCGAACTCCACCATCAGAATGCCGTGCTTGGCGATGAGGCCGATCAATGTGACGAGGCCGATCTGCGTATAGATGTTGATCGTGCCGGAGCCGATATTGAAGGGTGGATTGTTCTGCGCCATGCCGTTGATCTGGCCCAAGATCCACAACACGAACAGCGCCCCGAACACGGTTGCCGGCAGGCCGATCAGGATGATGAAGGGATCGCGGAAACTCTCGAACTGGGCGGCCAGCACCAGATAGATCAGCAGCAGCGCCACCGCGAAGGTGACGGCGAGCGTGTTGCCTTCCTTGATGAACTGCCGGCTTTCGCCCTTGTAGTCGTAAGCCATGCCCTGCGGCATGATCTCGTCAGCCTTGTTCTGCAGGAAGGTCAGCGCCTCACCAACCGTGCGGCCCGGGAACGGCACGCCCTGCAGCATGGCGGAATTGAGCTGCTGGAAGGTGGCAAGCCCGTTGGGCTGCACTGATTGGCCAACTGTCGTGAACGACGACAGCGGCACCATCGAGCCATCCGCCGCGCGCACGCGATACTTCATGATCTGGTCCACCGTCGCGCGTTCGGTGCGCGGCACTTGCGGGATGACCTGATAGCTGCGGCCCTGCACGGTGAAGCGGTTGACGTTGTTACCGCCAAGCAGCGTTGCCAGCGTCGCGCCGACTTCCTGCATCGTAACACCGAGCTTGTTGGCGCGGTCCTTGTCAACAACGAGTTCGACCTGCGGCGTCTGGAAGCGCAGATCGGCATTGCTGAAAATGAACAAGCCGCTCTTGTCGGCCTCAGTCTTGAGTTCTTCAAGCACTTCCGCCAGCCGTGTGTAGTCGCCGGGATAGGTGAGAACGAATTCGACCGGCAGATCGCCAGCACCAACCGGAATGGCGGAAGGCGCGGTAGCAAAAATATTGACGCCCGACACCGCTTTGAATTTCCCCTGCAGCTCGCCCATCACCGAAAGATCCGAGCGTTCGCGTTCGCCCCAAGGCTTCAGGATCAATCCCATGAAAGCCGAGTGACCGTTGGGAAAGCCGTTGATGGCGAAGAGGTTCTGCTTTTCCGGAATCTTGAGGAAAGTTTCGGTCAGGTTGTCGGTGTAGGTGGTGAGGTAATCGAGATTGGTGTGCTCGGGCGCATTGACGAAGGCGAAAATCACGCCCTGGTCTTCGGCTGGCGCCAATTCGCGGTTGATGGCGCCGTAGAGAACCGTCGACAGCCCGATGGTCAGCACGGCGATCCACGCGAACACCGCGCGCTGCTTGATGGCGCCATCGAGGCGGCGGCGGTAAAACCTCTGCAACGCACCGAACGTACGCTCGACGAGCCTGCCAAACCAGCTGAGTTCGGCATGCGGCTTCAGCAGTTTCGACGTCATCATCGGCGACAGCGTCAGCGCGATGACGCCCGACACGATGACGGCACCCGCCAGCGTGAAGGCGAACTCGCGGAACAATGCGCCGGTAAGGCCGGACGTGAAGCCGATCGGCACGTAGACGGTGGCCAGCGTAATGGTCATGGCGATGACCGGGCCGGTGATTTCGCGGGCACCCTTGATCGCTGCATCGAACGGTTTCATGCCGCTTTCGATCAGGCGATGGATATTCTCGACGACAACGATGGCGTCATCGACGACGAGGCCGATGGCCAGCACCAGCGCCAGCAGGGTCAGCAGGTTGATGGAATAGCCGAAGGCCACCAGCACCAGTGCCACGCCGATCAGCGACAGCGGAATGGTGATCACCGGGATGATGGTCGAGCGGATATTACCGAGGAACAGGAAGATGACGACGATGACGATGGCACCGGCTTCCAGCAGCGTCTTGCCGACCTCATAGATCGAGGCGTTGATGAATTCGGTCGCGTCATAGGCGACGTTGGCCTCGAGCCCCGTCGGCAACACGCGCTGGATTTCCGGCATGGCATCGCGCACTGTCTTGATAACAGTCAGCGGATTGGCGTCGGGAGAGGTCTGGATGCCCATGAACACCGCTTTGAGACCATCGAATGCCGAACTCGAGCCGTAGTTATCGGGGCCGAGGTCGATGGTGGCAACCTGTCCCAACCGGATGACGGTGTCGCCGCGCGTGGTCACCACGAGATTGGCAAACTGCTCAGGCGTTTCGAGCGATGTCTGGGCATTGATGTTCTGTTGGGTGAAATCGCCTTTGATTTCACCGGCCGCCGTCGAGAAATTGTTGGCGGCGAGCGCCTGGCGCACATCGACGGGTGTAATTCCGAGCGACGCCATCTTGTCGGGATCGAGCCAGACGCGCATGGCGAAGGTGGCGCCACCCAGGATGTCGGCAGCGGCAACGCCGTTGATCGCCTGCAGTTTCGGCTTGACCACGCGGTCGAGATAATCCGAGATCTGCGGGCCCGACATCTGCTCGCTCTTGAAGCTGATATACATCAGCGCGAAGCCCGCACCCGTGGTGCGCTTGACCACTGGGTCATTGGCCTCGTCCGGCAGCAGACCCTTGACTTCATTGACCTTCGACAACACGTCGGCGAGCGATCGGTCGGCGTTGGCATCGAGCCGGAGCTTCAGCGTGATGGTGGAGACGTTCTGCGCCGACTTCGACTCGATGATGTCGACGCCTTCGGTCGAGGCCACCGCCTGCTGCAGCGGCGTGGTGATGAAACCCTTGATCTGGTCGGCATTGGCACCCGGATAGATCGTCTGGATCTCGATCTTGGTGTCCGAGACCTCAGGGAATTGGCGGATCGGCAATTGCAGCACGGCCTGCAGGCCCGCCAGCAGGATGAGAAGACTGACCACGGTCGCCAGGACCGGGCGCTTCACAAAGATGTCGGTGAAATGCATGGGGCCGGTCCTTACTGGAGAATGCTTGAATCCTGGAGCTTCAGCGCGACCGAATTGTCGATCACCACCTTGCTGCCCTGATCGATCTTGTTGTGCCCGGCGGTGACAACCTTGTCGCCCGGCGCGATGCCGGATTCGATGGCAACCCGCCCGTCACGTATGGTGCCTGCCTTGACGAAACGGCGCTCGATGGCGAGTTCCTCGTCCTTGGCCTTGGGATCGGTCTTCTTGGCCGGGACGACAACGAAGACGTTGTCGCCATAGAGCGAGAAGGTGACAGCCGTCTGCGGCACGGTGACGACACTGACCGGCGCACCGGAATCAACCAGTACATCGGCATACATGCCCGGCACCAGCTTGCCGTCGGCGTTGGCGATTTCAGCTCTCACCTTGATCGAGCGGCTGGTATCCGACATGCGGGCATCGGTAGTGACAATCTTGCCGTCAAAGCTCTTGCCCGGATAGGCATTGAAGCTCGCGGTGATTTTCTGGCCTTCCGAAATGCGGCCGTAATCGGCTTCTGTCACGGTGAAATCAGCATAGATCGGATCGATCTTCTGCAGCCAGACGATCTTCTGGCCCGGTGCCAGGAAACTGCCAAGCGCAATGTCCTTGAGGCCAACACGGCCATCCCACGGCGCATAGATGAATTTCTGCGCTACGACGGCGCGGAGCCTGTCAATCGAGGCCTGCAATGTATCACGGGTGGTGCGCAGGCCATCGAGTTCGGATCGCGGCGATATCCCCTTCTTGGCGAGCGCTTCCTTGCGGGCGAGATCGGTTTCGGCATTGACCAGCTGCGCCGTGAGGCTGCGCATGTCGGCCTCCTCGGTGGCGATGTCGAGCTTGATCAGCAGCGTGCCCTTCTTGACGCTTTGACCCGATTCGAAGTTGATCTCTTTGACAATACCACCGACCTGCGGCGTGATGTCGATGCCCTCGAAAGCCGTCAGCGTGCCGATGCCGGAAATCTGCGGCTGCCAGCTGTCGGTCCGGGCGTCCTCGGCAGACACGGTTTCGGGCGGCCGGGGTGAATTCATCACCGCGTCGGCGATGACGGCCGGCAACCCGATGTGCGACCAGTAATAGATGCCGCCGGCCAACCCACCAAGGATCACCGTGGACAAGAGAATGTAAAGTGTGCGCCTGATCATGTCATTCGTTCCCGGTTCTATTCCGCCGCCTGCGCCTTGGTCTGGCGCATCAATTCGGCCTTCTTTTCGTTCAATACGTTGACAGCTGCTGTCAGCACTGCCGCTCCGTAGTCTGCTACGAACTGGGCGCCCGCATGGGGCTGCTCCGAGCATCTGCAACTGGCGATACGCGCCAGATCGTGGTTCAGGTCATCCAGCTGCTTGCCGATTGCCGCCAACATGGTGTCGGTGCTGATATATTGCTGCAACAACATCTGGAAAAGAAACTCCGACTTGTATTTGTCGCGGGCCGGCAAGACAGCAATCGACTTGGCGAGCGCCGCCCGCCCCTTCTCGGTGATGGCATAGACCTTCTTGTCGGGCTTGCCGGTCTGTTCCTCGGCCCGGACCGTCACCTGCTCTTCGCCGGCAAGTTGCGTCAATGCCGGATAGATCGAGCCGAAGGACGCTTCGATGAAGTGGCTGAACATGCCCTCCTCGATGTCCTTCTTGATTTCATAGCCCGAGGCTTCCCCGACCGAGAGAATCCCCAGACATAGCGTCCTGACGTTCATACCAATACTATTCCGTTATATGCCGGTTCGATAGATGCCGGGGCGATATATAACGATCAGCTGTAGGGTGCAAGCGATTTCTTGCCGCTGTGCAACAAACCACCAGCCACGCTTGTTTTCAAAATATGAAATGCCTATGAAGGGCTAACGGCAGCCGAAAAGTGCGCCAGCGGGAAACATACAGGGGGGCTCATGGAGTATTTTCTCCAGCAGCTGATTAATGGCATTACCTTGGGGTCGATTTATGGCCTCATCGCCATCGGTTACACGATGGTTTACGGCATCATCGGCATGATCAACTTCGCCCATGGCGATGTGTTCATGGTGGGCTCGGTCGCAGCCTTCCTGGTGGTGCTCGGCATGGGGCTCACCGGCGGAAGTGGCTTGCTGCTGATACTCTTTGCACTGATCCTGGTGGCGGTGATCGCCATGGTCGTGGCTTCCGCCTATAACTGGACCATCGAACGCCTCGCCTACAAGCCGCTCCGCGGCTCGTTCCGTCTGGCGCCACTGATCTCGGCAATCGGCATGTCGATTGTGCTGCAGGAATTCGTGCGTATCAGCCAGGAAGGCCGGCCAAAGCCAGTGCAGCCCATCGTAACCGGCGGCTATGAACTGATGACCCGCGTCGCCTCGGAGGGCGAATTCATCGTCCGCCTCACCAACATGCAGATCCTGATCATCGTCTCGACGCTGATCATCATGGCGGTGTTCACGGCCTTGATTCAGAAAACCTCGCTCGGCCGCGCCCAACGCGCCTGCGAACAAGACATGAAAATGGCCTCGCTGCTGGGGATCGATGTCGACCGCACGATCTCATTGACCTTCATCATGGGTGCGGCACTGGCCGCCTTCGCCGGGTTGATGTTCTTCCTCTATTACGGCGTCACCGATTTCTTCGTCGGCTTTCTGGCCGGCATCAAGGCATTCACCGCGGCGGTTCTGGGCGGCATCGGTTCGCTCCCGGGCGCCATGTTGGGCGGCCTCATCATCGGCCTCGTCGAGACCATGTGGTCGGCCTATTTTTCTATTGAGTACAAGGATGTTGCGGCCTTCACGCTGCTGGTGGTGGTGCTGATCTTCCTGCCGCAAGGCCTGCTCGGCAAGCCTGAAGTGGAGAAGGTCTGACCATGGCTGTGCAACACGTGAACGCTCCGCAAGCCAAGACGATTGATTTCGGCACGGTCGGAAAAGACCTGCTCGGCACCGCCATCGTGGCGCTGCTGATTTTGATCCCGATCATCTCGCACAAGTCGATCATCACACAGTATTCGCTGAAACTCGAAACCCGTTGGTCCCTTGTCATTGGCATCATGGCAGTGCTGCTGGCGGCCCGCCTGGCGATGCATCTTTTCGTCTGGAACCGGCCTCAAAAAGCCATCGCCGCCGCCAAGCCCGGGGCGGCGAAGACAAGCTGGACCGACCGGGTGGCGCCATTTGTGCTTCCTGTGATGGTCGGGCTGGCGATCTTGCTGCCGGTGTTAGCTGGCGGCGAACGCCGGCCCATCGACTTGGGCATCTACATCCTCACCTATATCATGCTGGCTTGGGGTCTTAATGTTGTAGTCGGACTCGCCGGCCTCCTAGACTTGGGCTACGTAGCCTTCTACGCCGTCGGCGCTTATGCCTATGCGCTGCTCTCTACCATCTACTTGCCCTATTGGTTCGGCGTCGGTGTGGTACCCTGGGCCTTCTACATAACGCTGCCATTGGCCGGCCTGATGGCGGCACTG
>JANLTS010000395.1:0-26508 GCA_031363045.1 Hyphomicrobiales bacterium | reverse complement strand
TCACACCGACGGACCAGCAGGCATGTTGCGTGCGCATTGGTTCGTCATTGCATTGTTTAGTGCACCCGCTTGTGTGATTCGGCAATATGCCGACTACATCTGGTATGATGTGGAAATCTCTCTAACAATCGGTAAACGCTGGGGAAAAGGGCAAAACCGTCCTTGCACGGACGAAACCCGCCGGATGCGCCGAAAACCCAATGAAACCGGGCCTTCCCCGCATTATTCCGTATGCTGACAACCGGCCGTTTTTCGTACGCATCCGAAGCCTGTCATTGTCAAGAGCCCAAACCGCGTCCAAAAAGAAACTGTGGAAAAAAGTTTTTGAAGCGAAGTGGCAAGGCTCTTGCTCTCACTGATTCAGAGACGTCGATGCGCGCCATCGGCGATACATCGCCACCATGTTGGCATCATCGTTGCCTCCCAAACCGCAAAGAGGCCGGAGAATCTCCGGCCTCATGTCGATCATATTCGCTGTCGATGGTCTACGAACACCCGCTCGTCGAACCGCAGGTGTCGCACTTCAAGCATGTGCCGTTGCACACCATGGTGAAGTTACCGCACTCCGAGCAGCTGTCGCCTTCATAACCCTTCATGCGGGCCTCGGCGCGCGCCAGCATCGATGCGGCCCCCTTCGCATGTCTGGAAGAATTGTTATGGATGAGCCGCTCATTCTTGCCACGCTCCGCCTCCGTTCAAGTGTCCGGAATTGATCAGGGCGTCGCGTTGTTGACCATAGAGGACAGGATTTGCCGCACGCTGCCCGGCTGGAGTGGCCGGCAAGGCGCTTCCTTGTCATTCTGCTTCGCAATGTGTATAAAATGCACAGTGTTACACATTGGAGGCCGGTCATGCGGACCAATATCGAAATCGATGACAAGCTGATGAAACAGGCCATGAAGGCGTCAGGCTCGGCAACGAAACGCGAGACGGTTGCGAAGGCCCTCGAACTTCTGATCCGGATCGACGGTCAAAAGGCCATTCGCAAACTCCGCGGCAAGATTGAGTGGGAGGGCGACATTGACGCCTGGCGGCGCGATTGAGGGTGCTCGTCGACAGCACCGTTTGGGTGGATTACCTGCGCGGAACGGAGTCAGCCGCCGCAAGCCGGCTTCATGCCGTTATGACCGGAAACGCTATACTTCTGGGCGATCTCGTCCTGGCCGAAGTCCTGCGCGGCGTCGCGACTGAGCGCATGGCACGTTTGGTTGCAGCTGGATTGAGCGGTTTTGAGGTGGTCGATCTCGGCGGCAGGGAGTTGGCCATTCAGGCAGCGGAGAATTATCGGTTCTTGCGCAGCAAGGGTATCACCGTGCGCGGTACAATCGACCTCTTCATCGGCACCTGGTGCATCGTCCACGACGTCCCTCTCCTCCACGCCGACCGCGACTTCGAAGGCATGGAGAAGTGGCTGGGGCTCAAGCGGTGGGAGGGGTGATTGTCGCCGTTTTAACTCTCAATTAACGCCCAAACTTTCTATCACTGGCCTCGAGCCGGTGAACCAGTCTATCCGCGTGTGAGTTCAGCGAAGTACTGGGCGGCCGGGTCGGGCCTGGCCAAGGAGGCGATGGTGGATAGCTCGTAGAACTACGCCACTCAATCTCGCGCTCAACAATCGACCGGTGATGCGCCAACAACTTCTCTCGCGCAGATGTTTCGCGCTGTACTCACGAACACCTGCTCGTCGAACCTCAGCTGTTACGCAGCCACGGGGAGTTCCCGCAATTCGACTCTGTCATTGTGAGCGATTTTGTATGCCTCTTTGTAAGCCGATTTTGCTACGTCGTTCGGGAATACAACTTTTCCAGCGTTAGTTGCGGCAATCTCAATGATTGAGACCAGAGCCACGAATTCTTGATCCAAAACTCGGCAGCGAGCCTCTAGGTGGTTCATGAAGAAGTTCTTGAAGCCCTTGATCCTAAAGCCTATCGGCTCTCGCGTGTGAAGGTCGAGGACAATAGTCAAGAATTCATCAATACGGCGATAGACGCTCGGTCTGTCATCTCTGGCGTATTCAACAAAATCACCGCTTTCGAAGTACCGTGCGGAAGCAACGTATTTTCCTGCCAAGCTTGCGCCAGCAGTCTCAATTCGACTCATTGTGGTCCTCTCCCTACCAGAGGCGCTCTTCAAAGCGCTCGGCGTAGTCACGAGGGAGCAGGTTATGCTGAACGTCTGCCTCCACGCTACCCCAGTGTGTCACGATTCCCTCTGGAATCACACTGTGGTCATTCCACGTGTTAACAAGTTTGACGTTTATGATGAACACGAGGTCAGTCGGAAATTCAAATTTTCTTGCCACTGTGACGAGGTCTACGACATACTCGTACGAAAAGGTTGGCTTTGTTACGTAGGAAAGAACAGAGGATCCAAAGTCGTCTGATCCAAAAGGGCGCCGCACACCCTTAAAGCAGGCGTGCGCATTTCCCAGAGAAATCAACCCGGCCGATGCCTCGCCAAGTGCCTGCCGATCGACATTAGGTACTCTTGGGGGAATGCCGTGCACTTGGCTCCAAAGCTCGAATGCAGGGTTCCTCCTTCCCTGCTGGGCTGACAAGATCGCAAAGGATGGATCGACCGAATAGCGACACGTTTTTTTCGGATCATGTGGCGAACATGCCAAAACCACCGTTGGGAAATCCAACCAACTCGGTGCAACACTGTTGCTGGACAGTAGGAGCTTAGGCGTCCAGTACTGGTTTTTCATTTTCTTGGCTCACTTGTCCAACATGCTACGAACACCCGCTCGTCGAACCGCAGGTGTCGCATTTGAGGCAGGTGCCATTGCGCACCATGGTGAAGTTGCCGCACTCCGAGCAGCTGTCGCCCTCATAGCCTTTCATGCGGGCCTCGGCGCGGCGGTTGGCGGCCACCATGGCCGCCGGTTCGACATGCAGATGCACCTCGTGATGCACATGGGTCTCAACAACTGGCGCCTCCATGAGCGCCAGCGATCCCAGCGCCTCGGCCCGCATCTGCAGGGCCTGCACTGGCGAAGGCGCAGCAGCAGGCATCGACGGTGCCGGCGACATCACCACGACGTTCGACGTCGAGAGGTTGGGCTTGCGCACGAAACCCGACGAGAGGACGCGCGATGCAGGCACGCGCGGCGTCTCTTCATTGTCCACGCCCTTGCCCAGCGCATCAAAGCCCATCTCCGAGGCCTCGACGTGGGCCAGGTCGTTGCGCCCGAGATATGACACGGCGAGTTCGCGGAACACATAGTCGAGGATCGACGTGGCGTTCTTGATCGACTCGTTGCCCTGCACCATGCCGGCGGGCTCGAACTTGGTGAAGGTGAAGGCGTCGACAAACTCCTCCAGCGGCACGCCATATTGCAGGCCCACCGAAATGGCGATGGCGAAGTTGTTCATCATGGCGCGAAGGGCGGCACCTTCCTTGTGCATGTCGATGAAGATTTCGCCAAGCTTGCCGTCGTCATACTCGCCTGTCCGCAGATAGACCTTGTGGCCGCCCACCACCGCCTTCTGGGTATAGCCCTTGCGGCGGTGCGGCAGCTTCTCGCGCGAGCGCTCACGCTCGATGACGCGTTCGATGATCTTCTCGACGATGGTCTCGACGCGCGCCGCCTGGGGCTTCGCCATCAAGGCATCGGCGGTGGTTTCGGCCTCGTCATCCTCATCCGCCAGAAGCTGCGAGGACAGGGGTTGCGACAGCTTGGAGCCATCGCGATAGAGTGCGTTGGCCTTGAGCGCCAGTTTCCACGACAGCATGTAGGCGGCGGCGCATTCCTCGACCAGCGCCTCATTAGGCATGTTGATGGTCTTCGAGATGGCGCCAGAGATGAACGGCTGGCTGGCCGCCATCATGCGGATGTGGCTCTCGACCGAGAGATAGCGCTTGCCGAGACGGCCGCAGGCATTGGCGCAATCGAACACCGGCAAGTGCTCGTCCTTGAGGCTGGGAGCGCCTTCCAGCGTCATCGCCCCGCAAACATGCACGTTGGCCTTGTCGATGTCAGCCTTGGCGAAGCCGAGGAAGCTCAGCATGTCGAAACCGAAATCGTTCAGCTGCGCATCCGAAATCTTCAGCACATTGCGGCAGAAGTCCTCGCCCAGCGTCCACTTGTTGAACACGAACTTGATATCGAAGGCCGATGCCAGGCCGGATTCGATCTTTTCAATCTGCTCGTCGCCGAAGCCCTTGGCCTTGAGTGCCTGATGATTGAGGGCAGGGGAGTCGGAAAGCGATCCGTGGCCCACTGCATAGCCGATGATCTTCTCGATCTGCTCTGCGCTGTAGCCAAGGGTGCGCAACGCCTCCGGCACCGCCTGGTTGATGATCTTGAAATAACCACCACCCGCCAGCTTCTTGAACTTCACCAGCGCGAAGTCGGGTTCGATGCCGGTGGTGTCGCAATCCATGACCAGGCCGATCGTGCCGGTGGGCGCGATGACGGTTGATTGCGCATTGCGATAGCCATGCGTTTCGCCAAGCGTGACAGCCAGATCCCAGGCGCGGCGGGCCGCAGTTGCAAGGTCCTTGTCCTTGAGGTCGCTCTCGTCCAGTGCCACCGGTGCGGTGCGCACGGCTTCATAGCCGACAGCAGCACCATAGGCGGCGCGGCGATGGTTGCGCATGACGCGCAGCATGTGCTCGCGATTCTTGGCAAAGCCTGCGAAGGGTCCAAGCTCCTTCGCCATCTCGGCCGAGGTCGCATAGGAAACGCCGGTCATGATGGCCGAGATGGCAGCGCAGATGGCGCGGCCTTCATGGCTGTCATAAGGAATGCCGGCCTTCATCAGCAGCCCGCCGATATTGGCAAAGCCCAGTCCCAGCGTGCGGAAATCATAAGACAGGCGGGCGATTTCCTTTGACGGGAATTGCGCCATCATCACCGAGACTTCGAGAACCACTGTCCACAGCCTGACCGCGTGTTCGAACGAGGCGATCTCGAATTTCCCCGTCTCCTGATCGCGGAACTGCAGCAGGTTCAGCGACGCAAGATTGCACGCGGTATCATCGAGGAACATGTATTCCGAGCACGGGTTCGAGGCCCTGATCTCTCCGCTCGCCGGGCAGGTGTGCCAGTCATTGATGGTCGAATGATACTGGATGCCAGGATCAGCCGAGGCCCAGGCGGCATAGCCGATCTTGTCCCAGAGTACTGCGGCCTTGATGGTGTCGGTCACCTTGCCATTGCCGCGCGATGTAAGCTTCCAGTCGGCATCGGTCTCGACGGCGCGCAGGAACTCGTCGGTGACGCGCACCGAGTTGTTGGAATTCTGGCCGGACACCGTGCGATAGGCCTCGCCATCCCAATCGGTGTCGTAGGTATCGAACTCGATGTCGGTATAGCCTTGGCGCGCGAACTGGATCACCCGCTTGATATAGTTGTCGGGCACCATGGCCTTGCGGCCATCCTTTACGGCACGTTTCAGCGCCGGGTTCTTCTCGATGTCGAAGCAATCATTGCCCGGGCCCTCGCAGTTGAGGCAGGCCTTCATGATCGCCTGCATGTGCTTGCGAACTGTCTTCGAACCGGTGACGAGGGCCGCCACCTTCTGCTCTTCCTTGACCTTCCAGTCGATGAAGTCCTCGACATCGGGATGATCGACATCGACGATCACCATCTTGGCGGCCCGCCTCGTGGTGCCGCCCGACTTGATGGCGCCGGCTGCCCGGTCACCGATCTTGAGGAAGCTCATCAGGCCGGAGGACTTGCCACCGCCCGAGAGTCTTTCGTTCTCGCCACGCACATTGCTGAAGTTGGAGCCGGTGCCAGAGCCATACTTGAACAGCCGCGCCTCGCGCACCCACAGGTCCATGATGCCGCCCTCGTTAACGAGGTCATCGGCCACCGATTGAATGAAGCAGGCATGTGGCTGCGGGTGTTCGTAAGCCGACTTCGACTTGGTCAGGCGGCCGGTCTCGTGATCGACATAATAGTGGCCCTGGCCCGGGCCATCGATGCCATAGGCCCAATGCAGGCCGGTGTTGAACCACTGCGGGCTGTTGGGCGCGCATTTCTGCGTCGCCAGCATGAAGCACATCTCGTCATAGAAGGCGCGGGCGTCTTCTTCTGTGTCGAAATACTTGCCCTTCCAACCCCAATAGGTCCACGTGCCGGCAAGGCGATTGAACACTTCGGTCGAGCTGCGTTCGCCCGTGAAACGTTCCTTCTCGGGCAGCGCTGCCAACGCATCGTCGTCCGCCACCGAGCGCCACAGCCAGGACGGAACGGTTTCCTCCTCGACGCGCTTCAGGACCTTGGGAACACCCGCCTTGCGGAAATATTTCTGCGCCAGAATATCGGTCGCCACCTGGCTCCAGGCAGCCGGAACGTCGATATTCTCAAGCCGGAAAACCACCGAGCCGTCAGGGTTCTTGATTTCGCTCGTGGCGCGGCGGAATTCGAGTTCGCCATAAGGCCCCTGATCCTGCTTGGTATAACGGCGTTCAATGCGCATCTTCTTCCGGTTCCTCTATCAATTCGTTGCCACGAGCGTGCAAATTCGCCCCGTGGTGCCTCGTCCACCCAGTTTGCCGTCACTCACCTGTCCCCAAAAACCAACGGTTTCCGGGATCTGTTCGGCTCTTTGTTTTTGAGTTTTGTCTTCGTTGAAGAAGCAACCCCTGCCTCTTCCGCAACCCCTTGGCCTTCATCTTCAAGATACTACCGAAGGCTTTTGGCCGTCAATAGCTAGTGTGTTAACGAAAGCTTACCACTACATCTGGTGTCCGCAACACAACGCCCCCTGTGGACAAGTGCAATCCACACGATTCTCGTCTTAAGCTCAAGAGTTCTGTGGTCTTATCCGCGCTATGCACAGGGCCCCCCGCGCCGGGGCATTCGTTAACACCCGGTTGTCAAGCAAAGACTGCGGCGAAAATCATCTGCCGCAGCCTCGGTTTTCACCGCTATCCACAGACCAAATCAGATGACCAAAGGTCAGAATTTTACTGTTTTGCCGGTTGAGCGGCTGTTGAACCGGATCGAATCGGCCCCATCATCAAAATCAGCAGCACGGCGATGCTGGTGAGTCCCGCCAGCATCAGCCAGGCCTCATTGACGGCGAGAGTCAGGCTGGTCTCCTGAATGGCATCCATGATGCTGAGCACGCCCATCGGGTCATCGGGGTCCGGCATGTCATCGGCCGTGAGGCCAAGCTGGACGGCGGCGGCGGCAATATCGGTCGTCATCAGGTCGGTCAGGCGGCCGGCATGTTCAGCACTGCGGCTGAAGATGACCGTGTCGATGAGCGCGATGCCAATGGCGCCACCCAGGTTGCGGCTGAGATTATAGAGTCCTGATGCGTCACTCACGCGCTCCAGCGGCAACAGGCCCAGCGCAAATCGGGTGACCGGCAGAATGCACAACGCGATGGCGCCGCCGCGCACGATTTGCGCCCAGAACAAATCATCATAATCACTCGTCACCGTCTCGAAGCCGGTCATGCCGAGGCCAACCGCGAAACATGCAAACCCCAGGGCACTCAAGAGCCGTGGATTGACGATGCGATCGAAGTACACCGAAATCGGCGCGGCAATCAGTTGCGCGCAACCCGTCACCAGCAGCGTCAGGCCGATGTCGATGGGCCCCAGGTGACGCACATAGGCAAGAAACAGCGGCAGCAGATAGACCGAACCATAAAGCCCGAGGCCGAGAATGAAACTGATGCCGCAGCCGAAGGCAAGATTGCGGTTCCGGAACAGGCTGAAATCCACGACCGGTGCCCGGCGCCTGACCGCCAGAGCGATGGCAACCACGAAGCCAAGCAACAGCGCGATGACGGCTGGCGAAAGCCAGCCCCGGCCGGGAGCCTCCTTGAGACCAATTTCAAGCGCCGCCAATGCCACGGCGATGAACCCCAGAGATACCCAGTCAAGTGCTGCCAGCAGCGAAACTTGCGGGCGCTCCCGGGGCAGGCAAGCCGTCGCAATGACGACAGTCAAGATGCCCGGAATGACATTGATCAGAAACAGCCAATGCCAAGACAGGTTTTCCGTCACCAGCCCCCCGGTGATTGGTCCAAGCGCTGGCGCCAGAACCGCCAACACACCGGCCATTGTCGTGGCGATGGTCTGCTCGGGTCCTGGTTTGAACAGCAGGAACACCGCCGAGAACACCGCCGGTATCAGGAAGCCACCGGCCAGCCCTTGCAGCACCCGGAAAGCGATCAACATCTCGAAGCCGGTGCTGGCCGCACAGCCGATCGAGGCCAATGTGAAGATGATAATGGCGCCCGTCACCAGCCAGCGCAGCGTGAACACCCGCGTCAACATGCCGGTCAGCGGAATGGCGATGATCTCGGCAATCAGGTAGGCCGTCTGCACCCAGCTCATCCGCTCGACGCCGATGTTCAGGGCTGTCTCGATGACCGACAGCGAAGTGACAACAATCTGGATGTCGAGCACCGCCATGAACATGCCAGCGCAGAGCGCGGAAAAGCCTAGCCACTTCCGGAAACTGTCTTGCAGGGCAGGGGCGGCTTTGGTCATCGCCGACACTATGGCCCAACTGCAAGGGATGGCCAACGCGAATGGCGCCGCTCTCAGCCTTGCAATTGCCGCAAGCCCGGCCCTATCTTCCAGCCCATGTTCCGCGCGGCAGCCCTTTTTGTTTTGCTTTGGCCACTTCCGGCCATGGCGATGAATTGGGAAGGCCACGACGACTGGATGCTGGAGTTCGCTCCGGTGTTCCGACTTGAGGAATTTGCGCCACACGCCCGGCCGCTGCCCAGCCGGGACTGCCCCAACACACGCGAAACCGTTGCACAAAACCCTTATGAACAAATCCCGCTGCCGCGGCACAACTGCCCGCCCGAACCCGAAGAGGCGACACCACGGCATTAACTCGTCTGTAGCTAACACCCACTAATTGCTAGCAGATAAAGATTCGTTCGGCCCGCCAGCCGGCAAATAGCCTTGAAGGAAACCGCCCGCCGTGATGGACTATATCCAGCCCTGGCTCGATTATTTCTCCGCCAATCCGCAATGGGCCATCGCCGTCATCTTTCTGATTGCCATGGGCGAGGCGCTGCTCATCATCGGCTTGTTTGTGCCATCGACAGCGGTGCTCGTCGGGGCTGGCATCCTGGTCGGCACCGGACATCTGGAATTCTGGCCAGTATTCCTGGCAACAGCGATTGGCGCCATTGTCGGTGACCAGGTTTCCTATTGGGCCGGGCGCCTGTTCGGCGAGCGGCTCAAGACCCTCTGGCCGCTGAACCGCTATCCGCAGCTGGTCGCCAAGGGTGAGGATTTCATTCGCCTGCACGGCGGCAAGAGCATTGCGATTGGCCGCTTCGTGCCGGGTGTCAAGGCGGTCGTGCCGGGCATCGTCGGCATGTTCAACATGAGCCAGATGTTCTTCTTGTTCGTGAACGTCACGTCGGGAACCGTGTGGGCAGCCGCTCACGTTCTGCCCGGAATTCTCATCGGCCAGGGCTTGGCGTTCGCCGGCGAATTGAGCGGCCGATTGGTTGTCGTACTGTTGGTGCTGCTGGTGTCGATTGCCATTGCTGGCTATGCCGTTCGCTTGCTGGCGGCTGGCGTCTCGCCCCATCTCAACCGGCTCCTGGCGCGTGTCTCGGGCTGGGCGCGGCGGCGCCAGGGCCGTTCCTGGCAGCGTTTCGCCAAGGCCGTGTCGCCCGACAATCCGCGCTCGGTGCTGATCGTCTTGTTCGCGGCTGTCATCTTCGCCAGCCTCGTCGGGCTTGGCAATCTCGCCATTCGCGCCACTTCGGCCGATGCCATTTCCAACATGGACATTTCAATGTTCTCGTTGATGCGAGAGATGCGCAATGCGCCGGCCGACGAGATCATGATCGTCATCACCATGTTGGGTGACAGCGTGGTGATGGCCATGCTGTCGGTCACCATCATCGCCTGGCTCATGTGGCGCAAAGCCTATCGGGCAGCCATTGCGGTGTCATTCGCCATTGTCGCGGCCAAGCTCTTCGAAATGTTGGTGAAGTTCGGCATCCAGCGGCCACGGCCCTTGGAACTGGCTTACAATGGCGCGGAGTATTTCAGCTTTCCATCTGGTCACGCTACCATGGCGGCTGTGATCTTCGGCATCCTGGCGGTGCTGGTCAGTCACTCGATGGGCCGTTGGGGCAGGGCACTGGTCTATGCCACCTGCGCGGCAGCCGTCGTGGCCATCGGCTATTCACGCGTCTATCTCGGTGCCCATTGGCTGTCTGACGTATTGGCGGGCCTGCTCTTCGGCATTGTGGTGACGGCGGCTTTCGGCGTGGCGATCGAGGCCATTCCACCGCGCCGCATAAAACCGCTCGGCCTGTTTGGCGCGGCCTTCATCATTTTCATCCTGGCAGGTGCGGCGCATGTGACCACCGGTTTCCACAAGGCCGAGGAAATCTACGCCACGCCGCAAACGCAGACCCTCGTGCCGGTCGCCGATTGGGTGTCGCGCGATTGGGAGCGGCTGCCGTTCCGCCGCATCGATCTGGCAGGAAAGCCCGAGGAAGCCTTCCTGGCGCAATACGCGGGCGAACTCGAACCACTATCGCGATTTCTGCAGTCTACCGGCTGGACTGAAACCCCGCGCTGGACCTGGCGCCAGAGCCTGCCTTATCTCAACCCCAACGCAACGCTTGGTGAACTGCCGCCGCGCCCCGCGTTGCATGAGGGCCTGAAGGCCAAGCTCACGCTGGTGCGGACACCCGCCGACGCACTCGACCAGCGCGAGGTCGTGCGCCTTTACAAGACTGGCCTCGCCACCGCCGATGGCCAGACATACAAGCCCATCTATCTCGTCAGCCTCACCCGTGAAGTGCGCAGCGACGGCTTTCATCTCTATGCAATCCCGTCGCTGCGGCGGGCACAGCTCAGTGATGTGACGGCATTCCAGGATGTACTGGGCCAGTCGAAGGATATGGCACGGCTTGCGCAGCACGAACGCGCCGGCAATGTACAGGACCTCATAGCCGCAATCCCGTGAGTTCAAGAGCAATGACCGAGAACAATTCCGAACCCTCTCACACGCCCAATCACATTTCGCTTTCGTCCCGTTGGTTCTACGCAATCGCTTCGCCGCTGATTGTCGCCTATGGCGCCTACGGCATCTGGATCGATGATTTGTTCCTTCCCGGTAAGCGCGGACCCGGAACGCATTTGCACGGCGTTGCGGCATGGCTGATGTTTGCTGCCATCGTGGCCGCCGCCCTGAACATGGTCTCGGTGATCATCGATCACTTCGACACCCGCAACAATGAAACCAACTACCGCCGCTTTGCCAAAATCACCAGCTGGTCCGGCTTTGCGTTGGCGGCTGTCTCATTTGCCTGGTTCATCCTCCACAAATCTTCGGCCTCCGGCACCTGACCTTCCAGCCCAATTCGCCTCTGGACGGCGCAAGGCGCTTCCGCCATAGTCCGCGCGATTTTGAGGGGGTACCTAGCCCCGCAACACGGACGAGATTCAATGTTGTTTCTGAAGCAGCTTTTCACCTGGTGGAATGGCCAAACGCTGAACACCCGCTTTTACACCTGGCGCAAGGGTGAGCATGTCGGCACCGATCAGTCCGGCAATCGCTATTACCGCGCCAAATCGGCCCTTCCACAGTCGATTCCGGAACGCCGCTGGGTTGTTTACAACGGCTATTCCGAGGCCTCTGTCATACCGCCCGGCTGGCATGGCTGGATGCATCACCGCGACGACCAGCCGCCCAAGGATGGTGACTACAAGCCCCGCGAATGGGAAAAGCCGCATCACGCGAATCAGACCGGCACCGCCAATGCCTATCGTCCGCCGGGTTCGATTGTCTCGGGTGCAAAGCCTGCGGCACGCGCTGCCGATTACTCCGCCTGGAAGCCGGAATAGCCTGCCATATTTTGGCGCCGGTCTGGGCCTAACCCGCTTCCGGACACGAAACCCAAGGAGCACCGAATGAAGAACTCGGCAGTTGAAACCCTGATCGGGGCGGCCGTCGTATTCATCGCTGCCGCTTTCTTTTTCTTCGCCTATCAGGCCTCCGGCAAGGGCAGCGCCAGCGGCTCCTACCGCGTCGTCGCCGAATTCGACAACGCCGAGGGCGTCACTGTCGGAACCGATGTGCGCGCCGCCGGTGTGAAGGTCGGATCGGTTGTCGATTTTTCGCTGAACAGCGAAAACTTCCAGGCCAAGGTGGTGATGGAACTCCAGCCCACCCTCAAGATCACCGAAGACGCGACCGCCAAGGTCTCTGCTGAGGGCCTGCTGGGCGCCAAGTTCATTTCGCTGGAGCAGGGTGGTGCCGAAACCATGCTGGCCGAAGGGGGCGTCATCTCGAACACCCAGGGCGCTGTTGATATCTGGTCGCTGATCAGCCAGGCGATGTTCGAACGCAAGGACGAGAAGCCAGAACCGCAGGCGCAGTGATGACCGCCGAAAGCAGCAACTCCCGCCGCCAGACTTGGACGGCCGGTAGCTACGACACGCATGCGCGTTTCGTCTCCGAACTCGCCGGTGGCGTCGTCGAATGGCTGGCGTTGCAGCAAGGCGAGCGCATTCTTGATCTCGGCTGCGGCGATGGCGTTCTTACCGCTGAATTGAAAGCGGCGGGTGCCAATGTCACCGGCGTCGACAGCAGCGAAGACTTCGTCGCGGCATCCGTCGCCAAGGGCCTCGACGTGCGCCTGATGGATGGTCAGCGTCTGACATTTGATTCCGAATTCGATGCCGTCTTTTCCAATGCAGCACTGCACTGGATGACCGATGCCGATGCCGTCGTAAATGGCGTGGCACGCGCCCTGAAACCGGGCGGCCGCTTTGTTGCTGAGTTCGGTGGCCACGGCAATGTGGCAGCAATCGCCACCGCCATGCGCGCCGTCGCTTTAGCGCGAGGCGGCGATCTGGCCCTTGCCCACCCGTGGTATTTCCCCGCCCCCGATGTCTACCAGGCACTGCTTCAATCCAACGGCTTCACCGTCAAGCGCATCGCCCTGATCCCGCGCCCGGTTGTGCTCAAGACGGGAATCGAAGGTTGGCTCATGCTGTTTCGCAAGCCGTTCTTTCAACAGTTTGAAAATGAAGCTGAAAAAGCTCTTGAAGAAACCGTGGAATTGCTCCGCCCATCGCTCTGCGACGGGCTTGGAAACTGGACAGCGGATTATGTCCGGCTGCGGGTCGAAGCGGTGAAGGCATGAAACGCCTGTTGCTGCCCGCAATCTTCACGCTGACCGTTTCACCGGCCCTTGCCGAACGTGTTTCAAACCCGATCGCTGTTTTCGCCGGTCTCGACAAGATCACCGGCATCACCACCGCTTTCGAGATTCCGATTGGCGAGGAGCGGCGCTTTGGCGGCCTCGTCGTCAAGCCCAACGCCTGCATGTCGAGTCCCATTACCGAGGAGCCAAAGACCACCAGCTTCGTCACCGTCGATCAAGTTGAGTCAGACAGCACTCGCAAGCCCCTCTTCTCCGGCTGGATGTTTGCCGAGAGCCCCGGACTGAATGCCGTCGAGCATGCGATCTATGATGTCTGGCTTACCGGTTGCCGCGATCCCAACGCGGCACCACCCATCGTCGAAGCCGCACCCGACGTCACGACGCTTCAGGATCAGATCGAGGAAGAAGAGCCCGAGGACTGAGCGGGCATGGCAAGTGCCAACACACGTTCCGGGTCGCGATCGCCCGTGAAGCCGAAGAAGTCGGCATCCCGTCCGAGCAACGGCTCCATCATGGTGTGATACTCGGTCTTCGGGACCTTCACCGCCCCCAGCCGTTCCAGATGCGGGTTGACGAATTGCGCATCAAGCAGCTCGAAGCCACCGGCATTGAGACGGGCCACGAGATGCACGAGTGCTACCTTGCTGGCGTCAGTGACGCGCGAGAACATGCTCTCGCCAAAGAATATCGCGCCGATGCGCACGCCATAGAGCCCACCCACCAACTCGCCGTCGAGCCACGTCTCGACACTGTGACAGCAGCCAAGCCGGTGCAACTGCGTATAGAGCGACACGATGCGCTTGTTGATCCATGTTGACTTGCGGTCGGCGGTACGCGCCGCGCATTGGCTGATGACACCGGCAAAATCCGTATCGATGCGGATGTCGAAGCCGGCGTGGCGGACGCTCTTTCGTAACGATTGCGATATCTTCAGTCCGTCGAGCGGAATGATGCCGCGCTCGTCAGGTTCCACCCAGTAAAGCGCATTGTCTTCCGCACTCTCGGCCATCGGGAAGATGCCAGCCGAATAGGCCCGTAACAATATCTGGGGCGTGATTGTACTCATCAGGTTTTGCGGGCGAGATAATGCTCCAGCCAGTGGATGTCGTAGTGGCCGTCGATGATGTCAGGCTCGGTGAGCAATTGCTGGAACAGCGGAATGGTGGTCTCGATGCCTTCGATGACGAATTCACTCAACGCCCGCCTGAGCCGCATCATGCATTCGGTGCGCGTCTTGCCCGAAACGATCAGCTTGCCGATCAGGCTGTCATAGTAGGGCGGAATACGATAGCCGGCATAAAGTGCCGAGTCGACGCGGCAACCCAGCCCGCCGGGAAAATGCACAGCACTCACAAGGCCGGGCGAGGGCGCGAAAGTTGCCGGGTTCTCGGCGTTGATGCGGCACTCGATGGCGTGGCCCGAAAACGTAATGTCATCCTGGGTGTAGGCAAGATCGCCGCCCGCCGCGACGCGCAATTGTTCCTGCACCAGATCAAGCCCGGTGATCGCCTCCGTCACCGGATGTTCGACCTGCAGGCGCGTGTTCATTTCGATGAAATAGAATTCGTTGTTCTCGTAGAGAAACTCGATAGTGCCGACACCCTCGTAGCCGAGCTTCGCCATCGCCTTGGCAACGCGATTTCCGATCTCGTCGCGTTGATGCGCGTTGAGTGCGGGGGAATGCGCTTCTTCCCAGATTTTCTGATGCCGCCGCTGCAGCGAACAATCACGCTCGCCCAGATGCACGGCGCGGCCCTTGCCGTCGCCCAGCACCTGAATTTCAATGTGACGCGGCTTCTGCAGATACTTCTCGAGATAGACATCGCCATTGCCGAAGGCCGCCTTGGCTTCGGTTTGTGCGGTGTTCATGGCGATCTCGAGATCTTGCTCGGTCAGCGCCACTTTCATGCCGCGGCCGCCACCGCCCGCCGTCGCCTTGATGATCACCGGATAGCCGATGTCGGCAGCCACCTTGCGGGCCTCGGTGATATCGCCGATGCCACCTTCGGAACCCGGCACCACCGGAATGCCCAGTTCCTTGGCCGTCAGCTTGGCGGTGATCTTGTCACCCATGATGCGGATATGTTCCGCACTGGGGCCAATGAACTTGATACTGTGTTCGGTGAGAATATCGGCGAAGCGCGCGTTCTCGGAGAGAAAGCCATAGCCGGGATGCACGGCCTCGGCGCCGGTGATTTCACACGCTGCGACAATGGCCGGAATGTTGAGGTAGCTGTCGCGGGCCGGCGGCGGACCAATGCACACGCTTTCGTCAGCCAGCCGGACATGCATCGCATCGGCGTCGGCGGTTGAATGCACAGCCACCGTCTGGATGCCGAGTTCGCGGCAGGCGCGCAGCACGCGAAGGGCGATTTCGCCCCGGTTGGCGATGAGGACCTTGTCGAACATGGTTCTACTCGATCGCCACGAGCGGCTCGCCGTATTCGACCGGATGGCCGTTGTCGACAAAAATATGAGTCACCTTGCCGGAACGCGGCGCATGGATCTGGTTCATCGTTTTCATCGCTTCGATGATGAGGAGTGTCTGGCCTTCCTTCACCACCGAACCGATTTCTATAAAGTTCGGCGTCCCCGGCGAGGCTGCCATATAGACGGTCCCGACCATCGGCGACTTGACAGTGCCGGGTTGCTCGCCTCCACCGCCGGACTTGGCAGGTGCTTCGGCGGCAGGTGCTGCATGCGCCATGCTGTGAACCGCAGGGGCGGGCGCCGCAACGGTGGCAACTGCCGTGATCATCTTGGCCACCCGCACCTTGGTGCCCTTGCGATCAAGTTCGATCTCGGTCAGGCCGGTGCTGTTGAGGATCTCGGCCAAGCTGGAGATCAGGTCAAGATCGGGATCGGCTGATTTGGCCTGGGCTTTGGTGGCGGCAGGTTTCTTGGCGGGGGGCATTCTTTAACCCTTCTTGTTGGTGGTGATGATGTCGGCGAGTGCTGAAATCGCCAGCTCGTAACTGTTGACGCCGAAACCACAGATCACCCCGTTCACCGCCGGTGCGATGAAACTGTGGTGACGGAAGGCCTCGCGCTTGTGGACATTGGAGAGATGCACTTCGACGGCGGGAACATCCGCCGCCTTCAGCGCATCATGCAGCGCCACTGACGTGTGCGTATAGGCTCCGGCATTGATGGCAATGCCAGACGCCTTGTCGCGCGCCTCATGGATCCACGACACCAACTCGCCCTCAATGTTGGTCTGGCGGAACACGATTGCGAAGCCGAGTGCCTTGGCCCGTGCCACGCAGCGCACCTCGACATCCTGCAACGTATCGGATCCATAGATCGCCGGTTCGCGCTGGCCGAGCAGGTTCAGGTTCGGACCATTGAGGACATAGATGGGCTTCATTAGAATCGCGCCACTCCGCAGGCGGTTTTTCCGCTTATAGTCGGTCCCGCCATGGCTGGGAAGCGTTGAGCCGCAGTCGTCAACAGAGCTTGCAGCCGCCGCTGGCGCGCACTTCGTTGATCGCCGCCATCAATCCGTCCACCGGCAGGTAGCCCGGCACAACCGTCTTGTCGATAACGAAGGCGGGTGTACCGGTAATACTCAGTTCCTGGGCCAGCTTCTGGTTGGCGGCAATGATCTTGGCAATCTCCGGCGATTGCATGTCGGCTTTCAGCTTGGCAAGGTCGAGACCCTGGGCCGTGGCGATCTCGTCGATGCTTTCACGCGTCAGCTTGCCCTCGTGGCTGAGCAGGGCGACGTGGAATTCCCAGTACTTGCCCTGCGCATTGGAGGCCAGTGCCGCTTGCGCCGCATAATCCGAGTCGCCGCCAAAAATCGGGAATTCCTTCATCACCAACCGCAGATTCTTGTCGGTCTCGATCAGGCTCATCACCTCCGGCAGGCCCTTTTTGCACCAGCCGCAGTTGTAGTCGAAGAACTCGACCATGGTGACATCGCCCTTGGGGTTTCCGGCCACCAGGTCCCCGGGCGACTTGAATATGGCATCGGCGTTGGCAACGAGTGCCCCCTCGCGCTTCTTGTCTTCCTCGGCCTTTTGGCGGATTTCAAGTTCCTTGCTCACTTCAAGCAAGAGCTCGGGATTGTCGAGAAGGTACTGCCGGACGACCTGTCCGATCTCGGCGCGCTGCTTGTCGTTGAAACTGTCCTCGGCCAGTGCCGTGGTGGGAAACAGAAGCAGAGCAAGGACAAAGGCACGGAAGGTCATCGGCATATTGAGTTCCTTTGAAATACAACCCGTTCTTGCCTGAAAGCGCTGCGCGCGTCCATCTCAGTCGCGGCCGGCGAAGTTCAAAATATCGTTAGCGCGCGTCCATTCCGGGGTGCCGGTCTTGAAACGCCCCTGGGCCAGCTTGGCCTTTTCCAGTGCCAGTTTCTTGTCGCCCTGTTGCATCGCCGCCTCGGCGGTCGCCAATTCGGCCTTGCCGAGTTCGCCGGTCAGTCCATAGGCCCGGGCCTTGTATTTGAAGATCGCCGGCAACTCGCCTTCACTGCGCTCAGCCCGATGCAGCAGTTTCAGCGCCGCCTGAGCATTGGCCTTGCTTTCCGTATCGATGAGCGCTTGTGCCAGCAGCAACTGGATCAACCCGTTGTTGGGCAACAATTTGACCGCCTTCTCTAACGGCTCCACCGCCTCGGCGGCGCGGCCGTTCTCAAGCAGGGCCTGGCCCTTCAGTTCCCAGAAATAAGGATTCTGCGGTAGCTCGTCGACCAGGCTGTCGATCACCGGCAAGGCGTTGGCGATATCACCGCGGCGGAACAAGGCGATGGCCCTGGCATAACGTGCGGGCAGCGACACATCGCTCCGCGGATATCTTTGCATCACCGCCTGTGCCGACTCCATGAAGCCCATCAGTTTTGCCTTTGCCAGTTCATGGCGCAGCATGAGTTCGGGTGGATCGGCTCGATCAAAGCCCGGGGATTTGCTGGCTGCGTTTTCAAGATTGCGGATGCGCTCAAGTGGCATCGGATGTGAAAGGACATAAGGATCGACGTTCCGCAAGGTTGCGATCGATTGTTGTGAAAGCTTCTCGAACAGGTTTATCATGCCCTTGGCGGATTGCCCGGTGGCCGAGAGATATTTGAGTGCCGCCTGGTCGGCCGAGGATTCCATGCCGCGCTGATAGGCAAAGAAGTTGCGTTGAGCCAAGCCTTGCGACCCCAGCATGACGCCCTGGCCGGCCTTGGCAGCCTCACCATCACCGGCTGCAACACCACCTGCCACGGCTGCCAAGCCAACCAACATTCCGATGATCGATGTGACGCTGGCGCGTTCAAGCTCAACCCCCATGCGCGTCAGGTGTCCACCGGCGATATGGCCGGTCTCGTGGGCCAACACGCCGATCACTTCATTGGGAGTTTTCGCTTGGGTGATCAGCCCGGTGTGAACGAAGATGCGCTGGCCACCCGAAACGAAGGCATTGATGCGCGGATCGGCAATCAGATAGACTTTCACGGACTTGGGATTGATGCCAGCCGCCTTGAAGATCGGCCGCGTATAAAGCCGCATGAGGCCTTCGATTTCGGCATCGCGGATGAGCCGTGGGCCTGAAGATTGCGATAGTGCCGGAGCGCTGCCCTCAAACAACAGGAGGGCCGCCATGAGGATGGCGGCCATTCTGTGAAATGCGATGTACAACGCTTGCATTGATGAGCCCTATGTCATGCTCATTCGACGGAGATTGAGGCGAGTTTGAGGCTAGCGCTTGCTCCACCAGCCCGACTTGCGCTCGGCCGCTTCCGGCGCCACCGTCGGTGCCGGCGGCTGCCACTTGCGAGGCGGTTCCGCCGGAGTTTCGGCGACGGGCGCAACGGCAATCACCGGCGCGGCCACTCTTGGAGCAACAACAACCTCTACAGGTGAGGGCTCTGGTGCGCTGACGTCAGCTTCAACATTCTCAGTCTTCGCGGGCTTCTCGCCACGGCCACGGCCCCAGCGATCACGGCGCGCGCGCGGCGCCCGCTCGGGTTTCTTGGCGGGCTCTCCTTCGGCTGCGGTTCCTGCATCTTCCGAAGCTTCGGTCGCAGCAACACTCTCCGGGGCAGCGTGATCAGCTGAGTCCGATTGCTCAGCCTTCTCGTCCATCTCAACAGCCGGTTGATCGCCCAAGCCCGGAACATCACTGTCGCCGTTTGCCATTGCTTCGGAACCTGGCGCATCGTCGCGGCCACGTCCACCACGGCGGCCACGGCGGCGGCGGCGTTTCTTGCCGCCATCCTGCTTGTCGCCATTCTGTTGGACAGACTTTTCGCCGCCGTTGTCGTCCTCGTCGTCGCCATCATCGTCAGCGGCGATCTGCGTGGCTTCCGGCACTGCCTCGGCCTCAACTTCGGCCTGGGCGTCGTCCTCTTCCTCCTCGAAACTCGAGTCCATGCGCACCGGTGCTGCAATCACCTTGCGCGGTGGAATATTTCGGTCGGGTGCGCGCTCGATCACCGCCTGCGATCCTTTGAGTTCGTCGCTGGGGATGATGAACACCGAGATGCCATACCCCGTCTCGATGGTCAGCAGGTTGTCGCGCTTCTCGTTCAGAATGTAGAAGGCGATTTCACGCGTGCACTTGACGGTGAGGTTCTCGGGCTTGCGGGCAATCAGATGCTCTTCGATGGCGCGCAGCACGGAGAGACCACACGACGAGATCGAGCGCACGATACCGCGCCCTTCGCAATGCGGGCAGGTGCGAGACGAGCCTTCGAGCAGGCCGGGCCGCAAGCGCTGCCGCGACATTTCGAGCAAGCCGAAGTGGCTGATATGCCCGACCTGGATACGCGCCCGGTCGTTCTTCAACGCATCCTTGAGGCGGCGCTCGACATTGCGGTTGTTGCGCTTCTCCTCCATGTCGATGAAGTCGATGACGACAAGTCCGGCGAGATCGCGCAGGCGCAGTTGCCGGGCGATTTCATCGGACGCCTCGAGGTTGGTGCGAAGTGCCGTGTCCTCGATATTGTGTTCGCGCGTCGACTTGCCGGAGTTGATGTCGACCGAGACCAGAGCTTCGGTCTGGTTGATTACCATGTAGCCGCCCGACGGCAGCGTAACGGTCGGCGAATAGAGTCCGTCGAGCTGGCTCTCGGCCTGATAGCGCGAGAACAAGGGCCGCGTATCCTTGTAAGCCTTCACGTTCTTGGCGTGGCTCGGCATCAGCATTTTCATGAAGTCTTTGGCTTCACGATAGGCTTCGTCGCCCTCGACGACGACTTCCTCGACATCCTTGGTATAGAGATCGCGGATGGCGCGCTTGACCAGGCTGCCTTCCTCATAGACCAGCGCCGGGGCCTGGCTCTTGAGTGTCAGGTCACGCACACTTTCCCACAGGCGCAGCAGATAGTCATAGTCGCGCTTGATTTCGGTCTTGGTGCGCTGGGCGCCAGCGGTCCTGACGATCAGCCCCATGCCCTGCGGCACTTCGATTTCCTTGGCCACTTCCTTCAGCCGGCGGCGGTCGCCGGAGTCGGTGATCTTCCGTGAGATACCACCGCCGCGCGCGGTGTTGGGCATCAGCACGCAATAGCGTCCGGCGAGAGACAGGTAAGTGGTAAGCGCCGCACCCTTGTTGCCGCGCTCTTCCTTCACGACCTGCACCAGGATCACCTGGCGGCGCTTGATGACTTCCTGGATCTTGTACTGGCGGCGCTGCACCTTGCGGCGGCGCTGCGGCACTTCTTCCATGGCGTCTTCAGCACCAATCGATTCGACCTTCTGGGTCTCTGGATCTTCGCCCACTTCCTCAACGCCATTGCCGAGGTCTCCCGGCACGCCATGCTCGACGCTTGGAGATGACGCCGCGATTTCATCCTCGTTTGCCGCTTCATCGCCGTCTATCGACTCGGACAGGCTTGGCCGGTCATGCGTGGCCGCCAGTGGCTGGCTGCGCGGCGTGCCATTGCCAGTGTCGTCATCGCCACTATCGTTTTCGCCGTCGTGGCCGTTGTCATCATGGCCATTGTCTAACTGGCCATCGTCTTCCTGGACGCTGTCGCCGTGGTCATCATCATGTGCTTCGCCGTGATGATCATCGTGATTGTCATCTTCGCCCGTCGCCGCAACGCCGGCATCGGTCTCGTCGCGGGCCTCGGCATCATTCCGCTGACTCTCGGTTTCCTGGCTGCCACGGCTGGACTTGCGGCCATGAGTGTTGCCATGGTCATCGCCATCCTCGCTCGAGCGTTCGCTGCCACGGCGGCTCCGGCTGCGTGAGGACCGGCGCTGGCTGCCGCCATCCTCATCATGATCATCGTCATCATGCTCGTTTTCGCGGGCGTGCTCTTCCTCTTCCGCCTGCAGCAGGGCCATGCGGTCGGCGAGCGGGATCTGGTAATAATCCGGGTGGATTTCCGCGAAGGCCAGGAAGCCATGGCGGTTGCCGCCATACTCGATGAAGGCAGCTTGCAGTGACGGCTCTACGCGCGTCACCTTGGCCAGGTAGATGTTGCCCTTCAGCTGGCGGCGAGCGGCGCTTTCGAAGTCGAATTCCTCGATGCGGTTACCCTTGAGGACGACCACGCGGGTCTCTTCGGGGTGGCTGGCATCGATGAGCATTTTGCTGCCCATGTGTTTGTTCCTATGCGCCGGCACGGCAAGGACGATAGGTTCTCCGCTCCGGTAAGGAGACGCCTGTTGAACCCCGGGGTGCTGCTGCGCGAAAGGGGCATGATGGCTCCAGCGGCGGACGGCGGCACGTTCACCGGGGCCGATAAGAACCGGTCCTCCAGTTGCGCTCTCGCCGTGGCGTGGGTCATGCCCGAGATTGTCCTCATGTCCCGGATCGCCGGAACGGTTCCATTTGGCGTGCCTCTCCGAGGATCACGCTCCACACCGCGTTGAAATGAGGATGAAATTACGCATCCGGACCTCATTTCAGGCGAAATTCTGACGCCCGGTCATTCATGTATCGCAGATTCGCGTCAATGACGGTCGGGTGACGGCTGCCTTTTATGGGGCGTTGCGGGGAATTGCAAGCTTTGCAGTCAGAGGGTTATGTCTCAGTTTGGGATTTCCCCATTGTCCTGCACAGGCTTTTAGTCCAACGTGCAGGGTTAATTCCCATCTACATTCCCAATGGCGCGAAGAAACAACGGACTCCCAGTCTCACACCCCGGCCCTTCGAAACTGTCTCAGACGATAGGCAAGCCCAGTAGTCCCCATCCTGACTCGGCAAGACCCGGCTGAAGGGAACTGCGAATTTCTTCTTCTCCCCAAAATACGGAATTGCGATCTCAAAACTGTCTTCGTACTGGCTGACTTCGTCGGAAGAGAGAGCACGGCAGTCTTGGTTGTTGCAGCACCATTTGCCTGATAGTGGGTCTCGATACTTGTTCCGCGAAATCCATGACTCGTGAGATTGCACGGGCTGAGACAACGCCAGCAGCACGGCGAGAGCACTGCGCACCTTCATGGACCACCTGTGAGCTGGTTAGGGGAACAAATCCGCTGATCTGGACAATTCAGACTGGCTACAAGTGGCCAGTAACAATTCCGGTGTTTCGACCATGTGCAGGCAGTTTCACGTGCCGCTGAGTGTGGCCACTCCACCGAGCCGCTTGTCCAACACGAAGAAAGTGCGCATTGGGGGTGTGATCGGACGGGTATTTCCACCAATCAGAATGCCGACAAGTCTTGCCTCGTACATGGTCAATGTGAAGCCATTCTGGATAATCGTATCGATGATGAGTGGCTGTGAAACGACATATTGGATGCGGTCTGCCACCACACAGTTGACCGCTCCTTCGTTGATATTGGCGACAGCAGCATGAAGCGACATATTTGAACCATAGTGCTCCAAAACGTCCCGCGCCTGGGCTTCTGTATTGCAAAACAGGCCGTGCAATGCCCGGGTCTGTACAGCGTGGGTGCCGCCGGTCAGCAGGCATGTGGCGATCGCCAGTGCCGAAAAGTGTTTCATTGTTTCCTCCTGAAGTGTCTTTGTGCCGGCGGTTTGCCTCCGCACCGGCGCGGTCCATGCTGGCTTGCACACGTCCGAAAAGTCCCGAACAGGGGCCGAATTGCCACGAAGAAAACCCGAAAATCCCGCGAAACCCACGGGATCAGGCCGCTTGCTGATGCGGTTCCGGTGACATAGTCTTGCGCGGATCAGCTTGGAGTTTGAAGATGACGGCGGTTGGCTCCACCACCATCCGTGTCAATGGCCGTGCGGCCGATCTGACGCGGGGAACGGTGTCAGATGGTACGACTCGCGCAGTCTCGCTCCGTCCGCAGTCGCTGGCGATCCTGCGGCTGCTGGCGGCAAAACCGGGTGTTCTTGTCGGCAAGGACGAAATCATGTCCGCCGTCTGGCCCAACATCGCGGTGACCGATGACAGTCTGGTGCAGTGTGTCACCGAAATCCGCAAGGCACTTGGCGACGACAAGCACGCAATCATCAAGACAGTGCCCAAGCGTGGATATGTCTTCGAGCCTGCCACGCAGGATGCAAGTCCCGTCGGGAAATCGTGGATCGCCTTTGTCGTCGCCATCGTGGCCGCGGTGGCCCTTGGTGCAGGTTTGCTGTTGCTCAACCGCACGTCACAAGAGCCAATCCAACGTCCGTCGATTGCAGTCTTGCCTTTTGAAAATCTCAGCGACGATCCGCAACAGGCGTTCTTTGCTGACGGCATTGCAGAAGATCTGCTGACAGATATCTCGCGTCTGCCCGGCGTCTTCGTGATCGCGCGGAATTCCTCATTTGCTTACAGGGGCAAGCCCACCGATGCGCGTCTGGTGGCGCGTGAGCTGGGTGTCCGCTATGTGCTTGATGGCAGCGTCAGGCGTGCCGACGGCCAGGTGCGGATCAATGTGCAATTGGTTGACGGTACAACCGGTTCCCAGCAGTGGGCCGAACGCTACGATGGCGTGTATGCGGATATATTCGCGCTGCAAGACCGGGTGACCAAGGCCGTGGTCGAAGCCTTGGCCATGCAACTGACAGGCAGCGAACAGACGGCGCTGGGCCGTCTCGATACGACAGTGCCCGCAGCCTACGAGGCGTTTTTGCGCGGATGGGAGCACTATCAAAAAACGACGCCGGAGGATTACAAGAAGGCGATCCCCCATTTCGAGAGGGCGACAGAATTGGACCCTGACTACGGGCGTGCCAATGCTGCTCTGGCCATGGTGTACTTCCGCAGCTTTGACCAGAAATGGACTCGGAGCCTGGGAATATCACCGGACCGCGCCTTCAGAACCGCTCAGCGCTATCTCAAACTCGCCATGGCCCGCCCCACATCAACCTCACATCAGGTAGCGGGCAACATCTCTCGTGAACGTGGCTGGTACGACGACGCACTCAAGGAGTTTGCTGCGGCAATCGATCTCGATCCCAGCGACTCCTGGAGCTATGCCGACCAAGCCAATGCATCAATCTGGGCCGGACGGCCTGCTGAAGCGGAAAAACAGATAGCGAAAGCGATGCAGCTTGATCCGCGCTACCCCGCCGTCTTCGTCTACTACAAGGGTCTGGCCCTGTTTGCGCAAGACCGGCGTCGGGAAGCCATCAGAACCTTTGAAGAAGCGTTGCAGTTGAATCCGGACCTGCCATTGCTGCGGCTCTATCTGGCGTCCGCCCAAGCCCTAAGCGGCAAGCTGGCAGAGGCCAATGCGATGGCGGCAGCCTTCAGTGCAGCGCGCGTCAGGGCGGGAGGCCTTCCCTTCGTTATGGTGATGTTACGAGGCGATGATCAAGAGATACTGTTCAAGGTTCCCGAGCGGACCCGGCTGCTCCAAGGCCTTCGCAAGATCAAGATACCATATGATTTCACAGACAAGGCGTTTGACAGCCAACGGCTGACAGGTGCTGAGATTGATGCCCTGGTCTTCGGCCACCGTATCCATGGCTGGAGCGAGCACGGCACCTCGGAACACGGGGCTTTCATTTCGGCGGATGGCAGTTCGGCCATGGCCTATGGCGGCTGGTCGGTCGGCAGCGGGAGCGCTCACGTGAAAGATGACAGACTCTGCCTGGTATGGTCATCAACGTTTTTTTGCAGTGAAGTTCTGCGCAATCCGGGCGGAACGAAAGCCAAGGAAAACGAGTATATTCTGCTTCTCGACAGTTGGCATTATCCATTCTCGCGGGTTGATTGAAGCCGCTCCTGGCCTGTCGCGCCAGTTTGGCCGCTCGAACTTCTCGTCCGCAATTGAGTGGAGATATGCCAGAGCACAGCCGATTTTCAAGACATGGCAGTAATGTTCAAATTGACTCACTGCCAGTCAGAGGGTGCTGGCAACCATTGGTTAACCCCAATTCCCTAGCTTGACCCCGTTATCGAGCCAGAGGACTACCGAGCCTGTCCAGCATCGACCCAACCATGAGCATGCCGCTTCCGATTGCCGTTCGGATGTTGCGCGGCGTTGTCCTGGTGTTGCTCTTCCTCCTGAGCGGCTTTCAGCTTGAAACGGCTGGCGCAGCCGAGACGGTGGCCACCGGCGCGCGCATCGGCGGCGATGCCACCCGAACGCGGTTCGTGGCCGACCTCACGCAAGCCATTGGCTTCACGGTCTATGTGCTTCCCGATCCTTATCGCGTGATGATCGACTTGCCGGCCGTGCGCTTCGATCTTCCCCCCGATGCCGGCCGCCAGATCCAGGGTCTCATCACCGAGTTCCGCTACGGCGAAGTGGAGCAGGGGCGTTCACGCATCGTCATCGATACCGATGGCCCGGTTTTGATCGAGAAGTCCTTCATCGTCGAACCGCAGGCCGGACAGCCCGCCCGCATTGTTGTCGATCTCGTGCAGTCGAGTGACGAAGCCTTCGCAGCGGCGCTGAAATCCGACGAGAGAACGTCGATGGCCGCCATCGCCGACGCGGCAGAGGCCGGAAAACCGATGCCCGAAGCCGTCGAACCAGCCTTGACAGAGGCTGAAGCGGCTGATGTTCCCGGTCAAACACCGGAGCAGGTGGCCACAGCGATCCCCATTCCGCGTCAAAAGCCAGGCACCGAACCTGCCGCAATAGCTGATGATACTCCGCCCAAGCCCGCCCGCCAGGGTGGCCGCCGTCTCATCGTCATCGATCCTGGCCACGGCGGAATTGATCCCGGCGCCATCGGCCACAAGAAGACCAAGGAAAAGGATGTTGTCCTGGCCTTCGGCTTGAAGCTCCGCGATATTCTCAAGCGCAACGGCGATTTCGACGTGATGATGACGAGGTCAAACGACAAGTTCCTGTCGTTGAAAGACCGCGTGCGGGTGGCGCGCGACAACGAGGCTGACCTGTTCATCGCCATCCATGCCGACACGGTGCGCGGCCAGGAAGCCCGTGGTGCCACGATCTATACCCTCTCGGAAAAAGCTTCTGACGCCGAGGCCGAGGCGCTGGCCCACAAGGAAAACCGCGCCGACATCATCGGCGGACTCGATCTCGGCACCGAGAACGAGGAGGTGACCGGTATT
>JANLTS010000312.1:0-3745 GCA_031363045.1 Hyphomicrobiales bacterium | reverse complement strand
GCATCGGCCGCCGCAAGTGGCTCAAGACCATTGCAGCACTCTATGCCGAGCTGTTTCAAAGCACGCCTCTGCTGATGCAATTGTTCCTGGTGTATTTCGGATTGCCGATGCTGGGGATCGACGTCTCGGCATGGTTGGCGGCGGCGGTTTGCCTGACGCTTTATGCCAGTGCCTATGTGAGTGACATCTGGCGGGGCTCGGTCGAGGCGATCCCGGTGGGCCAGTGGGATGGCAGCGCCAGCCTCGGCCTCACCAAGCTCAAGCAGTTGCGGCTGGTAATCCTGCCACAGGCGGCGCGGATTGCCATTCCGCCAACCGTGGGGTTCTTGGTGCAGCTGGTGAAGAGCACGGCACTGGCCTCGATCGTCGGCTATCAGGAATTGACCAAGACGGCGCAGATCCTGACCAACGCCACGTTCCAGCCGTTCTTGATCTACGGCATCGTGGCGGTGATCTATTTTGCCCTGTGCTATCCGCTCACGGCCTGGTCACGCAAGCTCGAACGGCAGCTGGCGACGGCTAAGCATTAGTGCCGCTGCCGCAATGCCGCGACATAGCTGCCAAACGAGCTGTCGCCTTCGATTTCACGCTCCAGTTCAGCGTCGCTCAGCTGGCCGCTGAGGTAGCAATCCCACAACAGTTCATGACGGGCTGTGACAACGGGCGCGAGGAAGTGCTGAAACGCCAAGGTGCCGGACAGGCCAGACAGGTGAAACTCGGTTGTTCTAAGATGGAGGCTCACGGCTGACTCCTGTATTACTAGTTTGTCTATGTATTAAGTAGGGTATAAATGCCAACTGTACAAGCTCTTTGTATTTCATTGTAAAATCTATTGTGTTATCAGTGAGTTAGTCGGTGAGTGGCTGAAGTTCGGCCAACTGTTTTCCGGGTGCCGACGCATCTGATTTGCGCATGATGTCAGCCAATGACAGATGCTCGAGTGTCGCCAGATAGTCGGAATAGGCCTTGTCGAAGGCGATGCGCAATTCGCAGGATGCTTCATCACGGCAATCATCGCAGCGACGGTAGGCGGTGCGCGACAGGCAGGGCAGTGGTGAAATCGGCCCGTCGACGGCGCGCAGCATCGGGCCGATCATGATCTGGGCAGGCGATTTCAGGATCTCATAGCCACCATCGCGGCCGCGGCGGCTGGAGATGTAGCCCGCCGCCTTCAAGGTCAACAAGATTTGCTCGAGGAACTTGCGCGGCAGCTTTTCCTGCGCGCAGAGTTGCTTGATCTGCATGCCTTCGCCAGGCTTGGCCCGGGCCAGGGCCACCACCGCCTTGAAAGCATAACGCGCGCGCTGCGAGATCATGCCGATAGAGATAGGAGAGTCACTGGGTGATTTGCAAGGGCGATGCCCCCGAACCCTGAAGAAACAATGACCGGACTTAGGCCTCCTGCGATCTCAAACAGCTCACTCAACAGGATTTCGCACTGTAGGTCTGGCCACCAAACAAGACGTTGCCGCCAACACCACAGAACAACGGCACGCGGGCATGACCGATGATGAAGCCGCCGCCACTGATGGCGTTGGCCGGATCGTCAGGTACCGCGACTTCGAAATGCAAATGTTCTCCACTTGCCTGCCCAACATCGCCTTCGAGGCCGAGCACCGTTCCAGCTGTGACGGCCTGGCCGACCGTGCGTCCGAGTGCGGTGACTGTGCCAGTTTCGAAATGGGTGTACTTGGTCCACTCGCCATTGGCATGGGCGATCCAGACATAATTATTGCTATTGGTCGGTTCGGCATTGGAATCCTCAATCGCCATGATGGTCCCCGCCGCCGCCGCGACGATGAAATATTGCTGGCCACTGCTATTGGGTTCGCCATGCATGTCGTATTCGTTGAAGTCCGGGCTATGTGAAAAGTGATCGCCGGTGACACTCACCTGCGTGCCGTTGATAAAGGGTATGCGATAGACGCCGTTCGAGATCAGCAGTTGTTCGCCAAGCCGGTCAAAAGGTTCGATCCCTCCCAGGATGCCGGGCGAGTCTTGATGCCATATCTGGTCGCGGGCGCCCGAGGGCCCGCCCGCACTGCCGTAAAGCACGTTCACCGCACCGGCACTGGTCACATTGCCCACCGCTTCACCCGGCACGCCCACCACGAGATCGGCGCGATTGTCGCTGTCGAATTGTCCGGCGACCAGCGATGAGCCGAAGGCATTGCCAGTTTCGGCAAGACCGGCAATCGACGGGCTGTTCTGGTGCCATTGTTGACTGGCGACGGCCAAAAGGCCGGCGTTGGTTCCGAACAAGACATTGACGGCACCGGTATTGGCGATGGTGGCGAGGTCTTCACCCGGTACGCCAATGGCCAGATCGTCGCGGCCATCGCCATTGAAATCCGCCGCCGCCAAGGCAGCGCCAAAGGCGTCACTGCGCTCGGCGCTGCCGGGCACCAGAAAACTGTCCTGGTGCCAGAGCGTGTTGCCTTCAACGGTCAGAAGCCCGCCGCCGCCATAGATGACGTTCACAGCACCAGCGCTTCCATTGGTGCCCACATCTTCGCCAGGCACGCCCACGGCGAGATCGTCGAAATTATCATTGTTGAAATCGCCCACCGCGAGAGAAAAGCCGAAATGGTCGCCGTCCTCTTGCGCGCCCGCCAGGGAGGCTTGCGTCCGCAATTGATCGCGGTCGGCGGTGAGACCCGAGAAGGAGCCGTTGAGGATGTTGATAGCACCACCATCTGAAGCCGACTCATCGTCGGGCAGTGAGACGTCCTCACCCGGCACACCGATGGCCAGATCGTCAAACCCGTCATTGTCGAAATCGCCGCTGGCCAGTGCCGCACCAAACTCCTCGTCGCCGCTTGTCGCGCCAACCACCGATGGGCTGTCCTGGCTCCACAACTGGTTTCCGACCGCCGTGAAGCCGCTGCTACCGCCATAGATGACGTTGACCGCGCCGCCATTGTCATGGCCTGCGGATTCGAAATCCTCGCCCGGCACGCCGATGGCAAGGTCATCTGCCACATCATCATCGAAATCACCGCTGGCAAGCGCCGCGCCAAAACGATCACCCGCCTCGGCGGTGCCGGTCAACAGCACGCCGTCCTGGTACCACAGCTCGTTGCCGCTGGCGGTGAGGCCGGCGCGGCTGCCGAAGAGCACATTGACTGCACCAGCATTGGCAACGCCACCGATTGCCTCGCCGGGAACGCCGATGGCCAGATCGTCGTAAGCGTCGAGATTGAAATTGCCGCAGGCCAGTGCCGCGCCGAAACGGTCGCCGGAATCGGCCACGCCCTCGACTGCAGTACTGTTTTGGTCCCAGAGCTGATTGCCAGCAGCACCAAGGCCCGTGGCGCTGCCGTAGATGATATTGACAGCTCCAGCGTTGGCGACATTGCCGATGTTTTCGCCCGGAACGCCCAGGGCCAGATCCTCAAAGCCATCGTTGTTGAAGTCGCAGCCTGCGGCGACCAGCGGATCGGCCGCTGCCACCCCCACCATCGCAAACGCCGACGTGGACAGGAGGAGCATGACGAAGGCCGTCCGCCGCATCGGGTGTCGGGAATGGCGAACCACGGTCATGCCGGGTTGTCCCGGGGCTGCGAATGTCTGGGTCATGATTCAACTCCTGCATGGCCGGTTTGACGGGAAACATGAGGCACGTGGAACGTTACCGACGGTGGTCAATGCAATCCCCCCGTGAAGACCTTGGGAGGAGTTCCGCCTGGAACGCCAAGTTCCACTTTGCACCAGGGGAGGTTTCCGGTCAACGCCCGGCCGGGAG
>JANLTS010000284.1:0-6011 GCA_031363045.1 Hyphomicrobiales bacterium | reverse complement strand
GATGTGCCTTCGCCCGTGGCGAAGCCATGGGAGAAGGTGCCCGACAGGGCGGATGAGGGCCGCTTCAATTCGGAATGCGCATCGTCAGCGTGCCATCAACTACCAGATTGGCGCCGGAGATGAAGCTGGCGCGCGCGCTTGCCAGGAACACCACGGCATCGGCGATTTCTTGAGGCTTTGCCATGCGGCCAAACGGGTTTTCAGCCACCGAGCGGGCAAAGCGTTCGGGTTCGTTGCGTTTGACCTCGTCCCAATAGCCGCCCTCAATAAATGTCGTGCCGGGCGACACGATGTTTGCCCTTATGCCCTGTGCCGCCACATGGCGGGCCAGCGATTTCACATAGAAGAACAGTGCTGCCTTCATTGTTCCGTAGGCGGATGAATCATAGCCATAGTCTTCCGAGCCGGAGATCGAAGAAATGGCGATGATGGCGCCGCCACCAGCCTTGCCCATGTGCGGGATCGCCGCTTCCGCCGCATTGCGGGTGTGCATGAGATCAACCTCGAAGGCCTGGCGGAAGGCATCCTCGTCCGAACCCGAGGCCATGGCCGTCGCGTTACACACCAGAATGTCGAGGCCGCCCAGCAGCTGCGCGGTGCGGCCCACAAATTGTTCCAGCGCGGCGCGGTCGCTGACATCGAGTGCCTCGCCATAGGCACTCACCTCCTGGCCCTTCAACGCGGCAACGGTTGCGGCAACAGCTGTTCCATTGCGCGCGCAAACCGCCACATCGCAGCCCTCAGCGGCCAGCCCAAAGGCAATCGCCCGGCCAATGCCCCGCGTGCCCCCGGTCACCAGCGCCCGCTTGCCCTTGAGATTGAGGTCCATGTCAAACGACCTTGATGGTTGCCGGGTCCCAGCCTTTGGGCTCGGGGTATTTGGGGTCCATCTTTTCCAGCGTCTCGCGCACGATGCTTGAGATGGCGGCGTTGCGCAGCCAGTTGCGGTCGGACGGGATCACGTGCCAGGGCGCGTGCTCGGTCGAGCAGCGGCTCACGGCGGTTTCGTAGGCCGCCATGTAATCGTCCCACAGGGCGCGGTCATCAAGGTCGGAGGGATTGAACTTCCAGCGTTTCTCCGGCGTGGCGATGCGGTCGCGCAAGCGTTCGGCCTGTTCGTCCTTCGAGATGTGCAGCATGAACTTGAGAATTGTAGTGCCGTTCTGGGTCAATTGCTTTTCGAACTGGTTGATCTCGTCATAGCGGCGCTCGATGGCCTCTGGGCTCGCGAATTTCCGCACCTTCACCACCAGCACATCCTCGTAATGCGAGCGGTTGAAGATGCCGATATAGCCGCGCGGTGGCGCAACTTTATGAATGCGCCAGAGATAATCCTGGGCCAGCTCATCGGCGTTGGGCGCCTTGAACGGCGCGATCTTGACGCCAATCGGCCCGCAGGTGTTGAACACCGCGCGCACCGTGCCGTCCTTCCCCGAACAGTCGATGCCCTGCAGCACAACGAGCAGCGCCCGCTTGCCCTCGGCATAGAGCCGGTTCTGGAGTTCATCAATGGCGGTGGCGTCCTCGGCGGTCTGGAGCTTCGCCGCCTCCTTGTCCTTGAACGCCGAAGCATCACGCGGATCGCGCTTGGCGAGGTTAAAGGGCTTTCCGGGGGGAACGATGAAGGCGGCGGATGTCTTGTCGGCCATGGGCGATGTCCTTGTGCGGCTTGCAAAACGCTGACCTTAGCCCCCTTGATTGCGGCTTGCCATGGCCCTATCCCCGGTATTGGGAATTGCCTGGGGACAATCACAACGTGGATCACTCGAACAAGCCACAAATGGCGGCGGCGGCCTACCGGCTCCCGGCCATGGACATGGATTTCCTGTTGGGTGACACCACAAGAGGCCTGCGTTTCCAGCTCGAATACCAGAAAGCCGAAGAGCACTTGCGCAAATGGGGAGTGGCCACCACGGTCATCGTCTTCGGCTCGGCCCGCATCAAGCCCGATGACGCCAATGGCTGGTATGCGGCAGCGCGCGAGTTTGCCCGTATCTGCTCGGAAGAAGGTGGTGCCAAGATCGAGGACCACCTGCCGCGCCAGAATGTGATTGCGACAGGTGGCGGTCCCGGCATCATGGAGGCGGCGAACCGTGGCGCATTTGATGCCGGTGCACCGTCCATCGGCTTCAACATCACGCTGCCGATGGAGCAGGAGCCCAACGCCTATTCGACGCCCGATCTCACCTTCCGCTTCCACTATTTCGCCATGCGCAAGATGCACTTTGCGATCCGGGCCTCGGCCCTCGTGGTGTTCCCGGGCGGCTTCGGCACCATGGACGAGCTGTTCGAGATCCTGACACTGCGCCAGACCGGCAAGATGGACGACAACCTGCCGGTGGTGCTCTATGATTCGAAGTTCTGGAAGGGCCTCGTCAATTTCCAGCAATTCGCCGATACCGGCATGTTGCGCCAGGAAGACCTCGACCTCTTCGGTTTTGCCGACACCCCGCGCGAAGCCTGGAACGAACTTAAAGTGCGCGGCCTCAAGATCATAAAGGAATAGCTATGGCAATCCGTCTGAAATTCCATGGTGCGGCGCGCACCGTCACCGGCTCGTGCTATCTGCTCGAAACGGATACGGCCAAGGTACTGTTCGACTGCGGCATGTTCCAGGGCTCGAAGACCGAGCGCGAGTTGAACTACCGGCCGTTCCCGTTTGATCCAGCAAGCCTCACCGCCATGGTGCTGACGCATGCCCATATCGATCATTCGGGGCTGATCCCCAAGCTGGTGAAACATGGCTTCACCCAGAAAATCCACTGCACCCATGCCACCGCCGATCTCTGCGCGATCATGCTGCCGGATTCGGGCGGCATCCAGGAAATGGAAGTGAAGCAGCTGAACCAGCGCCGGGTGAAGCGCGGCGATGAACCGGTGGAGCCGATCTATACGCTGGAGGATGCCACCAAGAGCCTCGAGCATTTCTACGGGCTGGGTTATGAAACTTGGTTCGAGCCGGCGCCCGGCGTCAAGGTGCGGTTCTGGAATGCCGGGCATCTGCTGGGCTCAGCCTCGCTCGAGGTCGAAGTAGCGCAAGGTGGGGACAAGAAGCCGCTGCGCATTCTGTTCTCCGGCGATATCGGGCCCGACAACAAGATGCTGCAGCCCGATCCAGAAGCCCCCGCCGGTTTCGATTATGTGATCTGCGAGTCGACCTATGGCGGGCGCGACCGCTTTGAGCGCGACGAGGATGGCCGCCGCGTCATTCTGGCGGCGGAAGTGAACGAGGCGGCCAAGCGCCAGGGCGCACTGCTGATCCCGTCCTTCGCGGTCGAGCGAACGCAGGAGCTGGTGACCGATCTGGTGCTGCTGATGGAGCGCGGCCAGGTGCCCAAGGCCAATATCTTCATCGACTCGCCGCTGGCGTCGAAGGCCACCCGCATCTTTACCAAGCATGCGAAAGAGATGCAGCATGGCGACGATCTGGCGCGGGCCTTCAACTCGGATTTCGTTCGCTCGACCGAAAGTGTGGACGAGTCAAAGGCGCTGGCGCGTTTCAGCGGCTTCCACATCATCGTGGCGGCCAGTGGCATGTGCGAGGCGGGCCGCATCCGCCATCATCTGAAAAACCACCTGTGGCAGGCCTCGACCACGGTGCTGCTGGCAGGCTTCCAGGCCGGCGGCTCGCTTGGCCGCATCCTGCAGGATGGCGCCAGGATGGTCACCATCATGGGCGAGGAGATCACTGTCGCGGCGGCGATCCGCCGGGTCGAGGATTATTCCGGACATGCCGACGGGCCGGAGCTGGTGCAATGGGTGAAGGAACGCCTGCCGATCGGGCGCAGCGTCTTCCTCACGCATGGCGAAGAGGAAGGCCAGACGGCGCTGGCTTCCGACTTGAAGACCCTCGGCATGCCACATGATTGCATCCTCATTCCCAGCCTCGATGCGGTCTATGACCTGACGGGCGAGGCCTGCGCTTTCGTCGCCGAGGAGACCAAGCCGCGCATCGATCCCACCATGGTGGCGCGGCTCGACAGCCACAATGAGCTCGCAAGCCTGGTACTCGACATCCAGGAGGCGATGAAGCAGACCGCCGACGAAAAGGCCCGCGGCGTACTGGTCCGGCGCTTGCGCAAGGCCCTTAGTGGCGATGGCGGCGGCGACGGCAACCGCCGGCGTCCGCCAGTCTCCGGCCCGTCGCGCCGCAGCCGGGGTTGGGAAGAATAGAAACAATCCGGCACTGCACGATGAATTCATTGGAACGTTCCACCGATATGTGAATAATCGTTCCAATGACCGAGACTCAACTCCAAAGCCCGCCGCGCGATTTCGCCGCCCTCAAGCTCCTCATCACTGAGCGGGCGTTGAGCCTGCCGAAGCGCCTGACGCAGATTGCCAGCTTCGCGCTCGATAACCCGGATGAGATCGCCTTCGGCACCGTCTCGTCGATTGCCGAGCAGGCGGATGTGCAGCCCTCCACACTGGTGCGGTTCAGCCAGGCGATGGGCTATCAGGGCTTCTCCGACATGCAGGAGATTTTCCGCTCGCGGCTGCGCGACCGCATCCTCAATTACAGCGAGCGCATCCAGCAATTGCGCGAGCATGCGCTGGCTGCTTCGAAGCCCAATGTGATCTTCCAGGGCTTCTGCGATGCCACCGAAAAATCCATCGCCTCCTTGCGCGAAAAGCTGAACCCGGAGGAGCTTGACCGCGCGGTGGAGATGCTGGCCAAGGCCAACACCATTTATCTCATCGGCTTGCGTCGCTCCTTCCCGATTGCCTCTTACATGGCCTATGCCTTCGGAAAGCTCAGTGTACGGAGCATTCTGGTCGATGCGGTGGGTGGCATGGCGGCGGAGCAACTGACCTTTGCCACCGAGAGCGACGCAGTGCTGGCAATTTCGTTTACGCCCTATGCGTCTGAAACCGTGTCGCTCACCCAGAATGCGGCGGCGCGCGGCGTGCCGGTCATCGCCATCACCGACAGCCCGTTCTCACCCCTGGCGCAGATCGCCAACTTATGGATCGAAGTCGGCGAAGCCAATTTCGAAGGCTTCCGCTCAATGGCCGCCACCCTGACGCTGGCCATGACGCTGACCGTCGCCATCGCCGAAAAACGCGAGCAGGGCTAAGGAAGGGCCGGTTTGGTTGCGGGAACTCTCGCCTCATGTGCCTTCTCCCGCTCGCGAGAGAAGGTGGCGCGTAGCCCCGGATGAGGGGCAGCCACACATTCCGCTTCCACCCTTTACCTCTCCCCTTGCGGGAGAGGTCGGCAGTCCCGATCAGGGACTGACGGGAGAGGGGGTGGTGCCGCGTGTCCCTCCGCCGGAAGGCCCCTCACCCGCCGCGCGGCGCGCGCCGACCTCTCCCGCAAGGGGAGAGGTCAAGGGCAGGGTGGCCCGCCAGATCAGCAAGGATGATATTTTCCACTATGTCTATGGCGTGCTGCATGATCCCATTTACCGCGAGACCTATGCCATCAACCTGAAGCGCGAGTTTCCGCGCATTCCGTTCTATCCGGATTTCCTGATGTGGGCCGATTGGGGCAAGCGCCTGATGGCGTTGCACATCGGCTATGAGACAGTGGAGCCGTGGCCGCTGGTCCGCCATGATCTGCCTGGGAAAGATGCCGATCCACTGCCGAAGCTCAAGGCGGATAAGGACAATGGCAGCATCGTGCTCGACACCCGCACCACGCTGTCGGGCATTCCTGCTTCCGCCTGGACCTATCGCCTCGGCAACCGCTCCGGGCTTGAATGGATTCTCGACCAGTACAAGGAAAAGAAGCCGAAGGACCCGACGATCCGTGAGAAGTTCAACACTTACCGCTTCAAGGACTACAAGGAAAAGGTCATCGATCTCCTCGCTCGCGTCACCCGCGTCTCGGTGGAGACGATGGATATTGTGGAGGCGATGAAACTGGCGAAGCGCGAGTAAGCGCCCTCATCCGGCCTGCCGGCCAGTTTCTTCCACTCCCCTTATTCGTCATCCCGGCGAAAGCCGGGACCCCCTGCGCTGCAGGCAATAGGATACCGAAAATCTCTGGCAGACGAATGGGTCCCGGC
>JANLTS010000190.1:0-3272 GCA_031363045.1 Hyphomicrobiales bacterium | reverse complement strand
GCGGGTGCTGACACGATGTATGGCAATGGCGGCAATGACAGCTTTTTCGTCGACAGTGTGAATGACGACGTGGTTGAAGACGAGGATCAGGGCACCGACACGGTGTGGAACGAAGTCGCGTATGTTGCCGGCGCAAATGTCGAGATCATCCGGGTGATTTCGACGGGCGACAGTTTTCTGACGGCGGGCAACGACCTCGCCAATACCATTTACGGTTCATCTTTGGCGGATGACTTTCTCGAAGGCGCGGCCGGAGCCGATACGCTCAATGGCAACGGCCGCGACGATGAACTTCGTGGCCAGCGTGGCGACGACGTTCTGGATGGTGGATCGGGGCTCGATACGTTGTATGGCGGTGACGGTGACGACACCTATTATCTTCTGTTTACTGACCAATTCGAGGATTTTGTGCTCGAATTCGACGATGCGAAGGCGGGCAACGCCGACACGGTCTTCATCAACCACGACGCCACGAATTTCCTCAATGTCGAAATCCTCGCGGCGCATGGCAACGGAGCCGTCAACCTGACCGGCCGGGATGGCCAGGCCAATACGCTGCTCGGCAATGGCGCGGATAACGTGCTGACAGGTGCCGATGGCGGCGATGTCCTGGCGGGTGGTGGCGGTGCCGACACCTTGACCGGCGGGGACGGTGCCGATCACTTTCGCTACGATGCCACCGATGATTCCCTCATTGACGCCGCCGCAGACATAATCACGGATTTCGAGGTGCATGCGGCAGGCGGTTTCGATCTTATCGATCTGTCCGGACTAGACCCCAATCAGGATGCACCTGGTACGGAGGATGACTTTGAGTTGATCGACGGCTTTACCGCGCCCGGTCAAATCCGCCTGGTGCAGGTGGACGACGATTGCATCGTGAAAATCAATGTCAGCGGCAATAGCGCGGCGGAGATGGAGATCGTGCTGATTGGCATCGACGTGGGTGATGTGACAGTAGCCGATTTCATCCTGTGATCTGCCGGACTCGACAAAAAACGCGGCGCAAGCCTAGGCTCCGCCGCGTCTTCGAAAACTGGCTCCCCTTCGTCAGCGCTTATCGAACCAAATGCCTGGCCCCGGACCAGGAATTCCGGCGCATCCTCGATGAAATCCGAGGCCAGCCGCGGAAATTCCACTTTCTTCTGCCGGGCCTTGCGAAGGGGTGCGGCGTTACATAGGGTAGACCCATGGACGCCGAAAAATTTGAACAGGCGAAACGCTACGCCCTGGGCCGGCTGGAGCGTGACCTTCCGGATGGGCTCTACTATCATTCGCTGGCCCATACTGTCAGTGACGTTGTTCCGGCGGTGGAGGCCTTTGCAAAGGGTGAAGGCATTGCGGGCGGAGACTTGTTGTTGTTGCGGACCGCGGCCTGGTTTCATGACCTGGGCTTTGTCGAACAGCGCGTTGGCCACGAAGCCGTAGGAGCCCGGCTGGCGGCCGAGACCCTGCCGGGTTTCGGCTATTCCGCGTCCGATATCCACACTGTCCAGAGCATTATTATGGCCACGGCTATTCCGCAGTCGGCCAAAACTGTGCTTGAACGGATAATGGCTGATGCTGACCTCGATGTACTGGGACGCGATGATTTCCTTCTCAGGAATGGCAATCTCCGGCGTGAACTCGCCTTCCACGGTCAGGAGTTCAGCGACGTGCAATGGTTCGGCGGACAACTGAAATTCGTTGAGGGGCACAGCTATTTTACACCATCGGCGCGGGCGTTGCGCGACGCGGGTCAGGCCATCAATGCCGCCGCACTGAGACGGCAGTTGGAGAAAGCGAACGGTAAGAGCAGGGCATAGGCATAGCCGCAGCGAGTTCAGCTGTTCAACTCCAATGAAGCTTTGAAAAGCCTGCTCGCATCGTCAAACTTGCCTTTCGCGCGGGCTTGTTGGCCAGCCTTTTCGAAATAGGTGGCGGCCTTAGGGATTTCATCCGAGGCCTTCCAGTGATAGGCGATTTCCGCATAGGGCGGATCGTCCTCCGCAGCCTGCTCAAGCAATTCCGCCATGGCGCGATGCAGTTGACGGCGCTGGGCAAACAGCATCAGGGCATAGGCGGTGTCATGGGTGGCGGCGTCGCAGAAGGCGAAGAGGGCCGATCCCGGTCCCGGCGCCAGGATAAAGCCTTGGCCGGCCAGCATGTCGAGATGCGCCAGCAGGGTGTCGCGATGGTGGGGTTCGGGATAGACCGCCGACAACATGTCGGCGGAAAAGCTCCGGCCAATGACACTGGCGATCTTGATGGTCAGTTGGGCTGCGGGTGGCAGGCGGTCGATCAGCAGGCTCCGCTTGCCCGTTGCTTCGGAGAATTCGATGGCGCAAACCTCGTCGTCGCCCAGAGGGCGGAGTGGACGGAAGACGGCAACCGGTTCTGTCTTGCTCTTCACCCGAGCCGGCGGCATCGCCTCGAAGGCAAACTCGGCATTCGTCGCCTCATAGACTGAGGCGTCGCACAGGATCAGCGAACGCTCGTCTCCAGGTTCAGCCGCTACCATGAGCCGCGCCGCCAGGTTGGTCTTGTCACCCAGCGCGCCATAGGTGCGGTGGGCGGCACCGCCATAGGCGCCGACCCGCATCTGGCCCGACGCCAGGCCCAGTTGAAGGCTGGTGATGAAGTCGAGGTCCGCAGGTGGTCCGGCAAGTTCGAGCGCCGCCGCCACGGCTTGTTGAGCATCGTCATTATGCGCCACGGGAGCACCAAAGGCAGCATAAAGATAGCTGCCCTTGTCACCCACTGTGACCTGGATGATCGAACCATTGTGCGGCGCCACCACGCGATCCACCCATTGTATGAAGCGATCGAACCTGGTGCTGGCGGCACCGTCGGCCTCGAAGTTGAGCCCGGAAAATTTCACGAACAAGGCTGTGACCGGGCGGAGTTCCGACAGGAAGTCACTCTTTCCGACACGCACCTTCTCGAACACCGGCGGAAGCAGCCATGGGCGAGCCTTGTCTTCGGCCACGGCGTTGGCGGGGAGCTCGGGCCAGGGCTCTTGCTTGACATCAGCCTTGACACCATTCACCGCGACGAAGCTTTGGCCTTCGCGCCACCCGGAAACGGCGAAACGTTGCTCAACATCGGTCAGGCCGTCTGTGGCAAGGATGATTTCACCGCGTTCTGCCAGATGCTCCGCCTCGGCGAGGACAGCCAGCGTATGGCGGCTCGGTCATCGGCTTCTGCGGTGATGCCATCACCTGCTGGTTCGACGATTGCGATCTCAACGGTGTGACAAGGCCCGGACGGTCGACCGAGCGGGCCGTGGCCGC
>JANLTS010000185.1:0-2139 GCA_031363045.1 Hyphomicrobiales bacterium | reverse complement strand
TCCATCCGATCGCCGCGACGAATGGCGGAGGCACATCGATCACATCGCCATCCTTCTGGTGGGTCGAGGAATACCGGCTGCCGGCTGATTTTCCGATGCATCCAGCAAGGTTACGATCTTGCAATACTGAGACAAGGCCATCAGATGGCCGCAGGCCCATTCCCGTTCTTCAACACCTTGATTGATCTAGCTGTCACGGCACGCCTCTCAACGGCCTTCATCGTTGTCTTGTGTGATTGTTGGTTGAACAAGACTGGATGTAGAAGTCGAGCATGTTGGTGAGCGAAAGTGGATTCTTGCGCAGCCGACTGCGGAGAGCAGCACCCTCCCAGCAGTCGACAAGAAGGTCTGCCATCTGCTTTGAATCGGATGTCGAAGGAATGTCGCCTCTCGCCTTGGCCTCCTCAAAACAGGCGGCAATGCGCTCGGAAATCGACAGGAAGCACCATTCGATCTTCTGACGGAATACGTCACTGGTGCCCGACAGTTCCTGTCCGAGCCCGCCCATCAGGCAGCCCAGATAGCCCTCGTCGCGGTACTTCTGCATCACGATTTCGAAGAAACTGCGGACGCGAGCCAGGGGCGGCATTCTCGTGTCCATCAGGCAGGCGTCCAATACCCCGTGAACTCCCGTGATGTAGGCGTCGATCACATGCAGGGCGAAGTCCTGCTTGTCCTTGAAGTGGTGGTAGAAGGACCCCTTGGGTAGCCCTGTCGTGTTAAGAATTGTCTGTATGCCGAGACTGTTGTAGCCGTGCTCCAACAGTAACCGCAGTCCAGCTTCTATCAGACGCTGCTGGGTGGGCTTTACTGGTTCCATTGCGTCATTGTCGCCGGCCACCGGCCGCGTCGCAAGGGTGCCGCGCACATAGCAACCCGGCAAATGTGCGCGGCCTTGCGGTTCAGCTGGAGACCTTTCCGATCATGTGCTCGATCACCTTGCTATGCTCATGCTGGGGGCTGAACATGACAATCTCGGCATCCGCATCCACCCTGACATTGTGACCTGGTGGCCAATAGAAGAGCTCGCCGGCACTGACACTTTCCTGTTGACCCGTCATATCGGTGGTTGTGAGTTTGCCCTCCAGGACATAGCCCCAGTGCGGGCACTGGCAGAGATTTCCCTCAAGCCCTTCGAAGAGAGGCGTGGTATCGACCCCGGCCGCGAGCGAGAAGTACTCGCCGCTGATCTTCCCGTAGCCGCTGGCATCGCCGAAGTTCTTGCGCTGCCGGATCACGGCGCCTGGAATCTGCATCTGAACATCGATCAGTTCTTTTGAGACATGCATGCGATTTCTCCCACAATGCTGTTAGACTGATCAGTCTAGACCAATCGGTCTATTGCGTAGAACGTTCGGCATGCTTTGTCAATATTTGAGGACGTCGGCGGAGCCATGGCCCCAACGCCCCAGCCAGAGAGTTGGGACCAAAACTTTTTTTGGGCCTGATGCCGGAATTAAGGGTAACGACAACCTGTACGCCGATTGGCTTCCCCGTGGTCTGCCATTTGCAGTGGAAAGCCGGCAAGTCAGCAGCGACTTGTAACCACGGCTATGGTCCCGGCTGGCCCCTACTACCGGGACCATAGTTGCTCCGGCTGGATTTTTTCTGCTGTGCTCGCCGCGACAAAGCGGAGTGCGCGCCCCCGCGCGACGCCATGAGCGCGCCATCCTGCAACGGTCGCCGCAGCTTCAAAGCGTCAGTCGGCTGTGCATGGCGATGCGCGTGAACGTTTGGTGTAGCGCATCGCATCGACTGATTGCGTCCTGGAAAGTGCGTCAGGCTCGGTTCTTGAAACGCCAGCTCTCGTTGCCGGTCTCGACGATGTCGCAGTGATGGGTGAGCCGGTCGAAAACAGCTGTGGTCATGTTGGCATCGCCGAGACCGACAGCCATTCGTTGAAGGTGAGGTGGCCCAGTCGAAAGGGCCGGGCTTTGGCAATTCTTCATCAGCCGATGGGGGGCTGACAATTTCCGACATTCCAACTTCTGGTGCGTCGGGACATGCGGCAACGGCCTATCGGGTGCGGGGACAGTTGGGTCTTGAGGACATCAGTGGTGGACGCCTGGAGGGCGACGTTGGCGCATTCTTCGAACGCAAACAGGGTGGTTTCTCATCGCTGGATGAGCAGGTTACGGT
>JANLTS010000182.1:0-2503 GCA_031363045.1 Hyphomicrobiales bacterium | reverse complement strand
CATGACAGGCGGACTGGCAATTCCATCACATGGGTAAAGGTTAAAGTCAGACTCAGTGTAGCGAGAATCAAGGACAGTAAGCGCCAGTGCAACAGGCCATGTGTTTGTCCTTCAACCGGTCGCACCAGCCATCTGGACGGCCCGCGCAGAAAGGCGAGGAAGTGCATGGTGAAGTGCTCCTGGTAAGTAGTGAATAGGATGTGTGGGTCACCGCATGGCGAGTCAGACGAGGGCGATGATAGCGCCGGCCGTGCCGCAGATCAGCACCAAGCGAACGAAATGCCCGGTCACGCCTTGGCGGGCGCGATTTGTACTCATCTCAATCGCAGGCCCTTCGTCTCCTGCCGGTCATGCGGGTCTGGGTTGGCCATGAATAGTCGTTCCGAGTACTCACCAACCAGCACACCGGCGCGCCGATGGTTCCTTGTACCGGTCTCAAAGCGGCCAGACGCGCGGCACGAGCAGGATCGCGATGGCGTAGATGACGAAGGTTAGTGGGAAGCCCACGCGCACGAAATCGGAGAAGCGGTATTTGCCGGGGCCGTAGACCATCAGGCTCGAAGGCTCGAGCGGCGTCAGGTAGGAGCAACTCGCGGCGACGGCGACCATCATGGCAAAGGCGCGCGGATTTAGCCCCAGCTGGAGTGCCGTTTCGATGGCGATGGGGACGATGACAATGGCGGCGGCCTGGTTGGACATCGGCTGGGTGAGCGCCACCGTCAGAAAAAAGAAGCAAGACAGCAGCACAAGCGGGCTTTGCCCGTTGGTCACCGCGATGAGTTGCTCGGCCAGATATTTGCCGGCGCCCGTAGCTTCCATGGCGGTGCCGAGCGACAGGAGCGAGCCGATCAGGATCAACACTTTCCATTCCACCCGCCGGTAGGCTTCCTCCGGCGAAATGCAGCGGAAGACGAGCATCAGGAACGCTCCACCCAAAACCGCGACCGGCAGCGGGACAAGCTTGAATGTGGCCGCCAGAAGGGCGAGGGCGAAGATCGACAGCGCGGCTGCAGCGCGCGAGGTGTTGAGCCGCGTGGTATCGAGGCCGCCAAAAATGTTGAAGAGGTTGCCGCGTTCGAGCTCCTTCACATTGTCGGCCGAGCCTTGCAGCAGGAGCACATCGCCGAGCCGCATGCGGATGCGGCTGAGTTTGCCGCGCGCGGCGATGCCCGCCCGGTTGAGGCCGAGGACCTGCAGGCCGTAGCGTTCGTTGAACTCGGCACTCTTCAGGGTCTGCCCGATCAGCGGCGAGTTCGGCATCAGCACGCCTTCGACGATGGCGAGTTTTTCCGGTTTGACTTCGAGGGGCGCAAGGTGGACATCGGCCTTGAGCTCGACGCCCGGTATATCTTTCACCCTCAGCAGATCAGAGCGCATGCCCTCGATAATGATGACGTCGCCGGATTGAAGCAGGGCCTCGCCACTGTCCTCGAGCGCAGCGCCGTCCCGGATGATGCGCGCCAGGGAGAGGCCTGAATTCTCGCCGATGGCGGTTTTCGCCGCTGACTTTCCAATTAACGGCGAGTCCGGCATGACGATCAGATCGGCCTGGTAATGCCGGTCGCCGAGCTCCTCCGCGGTAGCCTCGCTGGGGCTTTCGGGTCGCATGAGACGGACTCCGATGAACCAGACATAAAGAAGTCCGGCGATGGCGATGGGAATGCCGACGGGCGCCAGCTCGAACATGCCCATCTCGGGCTGGCCCTTTTTCACCAGCAACTCGCTGACGACGATGTTGGTTGACGTGCTGATCAAGGTCACCGAACTCGTGAGGATGGACGAGAAGGCAAGCGGCAAGAGGTATTTCGAAGGGCTGGTGCCGGTTTTGGCGGCGAACCCGAGGATGACCGGGATAAAGAAAGCCGTGGCTGCCGTGTTGCTCATGAAGGCCGAGAGCAGCGCCGCCGAAATCATCACCGTCGGCAACAGGACGGCGGGGCTGTCGCCCACGCGCGACAGGATGGCGCGGCCCGCGCTATCGACAATGCCGGTCTGCGCCAGTCCAGCCGTCATGATCAACAGGCCAAGGATCATCATCACCGTATCGCTGCCAAAGCCGGCGAAGGCCTCCGCCGATGTGACGAGGCCGGTGGCGATCACCGCTAGCATGACGCCCAACGCTATGACGTCAGCTGGAATCCGGTCCCATGCGAACAATGCCACCGCGGTCGCGAGGATGGCGAGGCAGATGGCGATTTCAGCGGTCACCGACGCTACTGCCTCCGCGGCCAATTTTCATTGTGGGCGTCACTTACCGTGGCAATGAAATTTTGCTCTTGCCTGGCAAGTAAATGATACTTTGGCTCGCCAAGCCTTGTCCGCCATTTTCGGGCGGTGCCGCGCTCGATTCGTCAGTAATGATGTTGCTTGCCTCAAACCGTGGCAGCGAATTCTCCAACTCGGTCCTCGTGGCCATGAGCTTTTTCCTTGTTTAACGCGATAGCAACAACGCCCCGCACAGCGCCTGGTTCCCGGCTCACCCAAGCGCGCTGGCTGAAGTCAG
>JANLTS010000234.1:0-5597 GCA_031363045.1 Hyphomicrobiales bacterium | reverse complement strand
TTGTTGTCTACTTTGTCCGTAACTACATTGCCAAGGGCTTTGCCCTTGGCCGCGTCTGAGGGAGTTGGGCCATGGAACCGGCGATGTTCTCAGGTGACTGGTGGCAGGAGCCATTGGGCACGTGGATGGCGTGGAACCGTGTCTCCATCGCCTTCTTCCTTTATATTTTCGGTTCCATCGCGGCGATGGGCGTGTGGGAATATTTTTCGCCAGGCGGTGGCCCGCGCCACGGCATTTTCCGGCTGGACACGACGCGCGGTGACCGCCTGTTTATCACTCACGTCGGCACGTGCTTCATTTTTCTGGCGTGGCTGGGCCTCATGGGCGCGCCACTGTGGGGCGGCCTGGCGATCTCGTTGGTCTGGGCTGTCTTCGTTTTCCGCTGGGCCTGATTACTCTGGTGTAGCGTCCGGCGGCAGCGAGAAGTCATCCGCCCGGCCTTTCGGAACCAGCGCCATCTCGCCCCGCCGCAGCAGTTTCTCGGCACCGCTTCCGGTGACGGTCATATCGCGAATGGCCTGAAACGCGGCAGAAGGCTTGAGGCCCGCACCCGCCACCACCATGGCATCGACACGAATATCGCTGGGCTCAATCGTCAAGATGCCGCCCAACACGAGTGACTGACCAAACAGCGGCACGCTGCGTCTGGGTTCGGCCGGTTGCGGCGCCGCCACTGTAACGACAGCGCGCGGCACGCGATGATCGCGTTTGTCAGCCTGGATCGACTGCAGCACAAGCTGCGCCAGCTTGTTGTTACCGGCCTTGAAGAATGAGACGCCATCCTTGCCACGCAGCTTGCGGATGGTTCCCGTCTCGTCCGGTCCCGTATCGGAATAGCTGCCGTTGGGATTGCTGAACTGGGCGCGGAAATCGAGATAGGCATATCCCCGTTGCTCGACCCGTTCGCGCTGCAAGGCGGAAATCTCCCGCAAATCATTGTCATAGACGGCATCCGCCACTGGTGGGATGGCGACCCAATAAATTCTGGCGCCCGATGCCGCCAGCCGGTCAAGAAGCTCATCCATGCGTGCCTTGTAGGCGGCGATCCAGGCTGGCGAATTGAAAGCGAAGCGCTCATTGGTTGTGCGGATGAGTTGCCGGTCATTGCTGCCCATCAGCACCACCACCACGTCATACTGGTTGGTGGCGAGAATTTTCGGCAGAGATTGGGCCCAGTCGTAGACATCCGGCCGCGCCAGGCCCGATTCTTCGTTGAAGCGGTTCGAGACTTCAAAGCGCCCCTCGGCTTGCGCCATGCGCGCCAGGCCAGCTCCAAGCCCGCCGCCAATCGCATCGCCAAGCACCAGAATCTGCGCGGGTTCCGCCGCCTCGTCCACCTGCGGCTGTTCGGCCGTCGCTTGCGACCCCATCACTGGAGTATCGGCGGTCTGCGCCGCCGCCGGTTGCACCGTTGCACAAAGCATGAGGGCGATGGCAGCGGCGCACTTCATCCGCCGGCCTTCTTGATATGTTGCAGCAACTTCAATGACGGTGTGCCATTGAGCGTCAGTCCGGCACTCTTCTGATAGGCGATGATGGCTTCATAGGTGCGGGCGCCAAAGCGGCCGTCGGTGCCGCCGGTCTCAAACCCCATGGCATTCAGCCGCCGCTGCAGTTCCACCCGTTGTTCAAAGGAAAGATCGAAATCGACCGGCGGCCAGGAGGCGCGTATCGGCCCCTCACCCCGCACGCGGTCGCCAAGATGGCCGACCGCCAGCGCGTAGGAATGCGAAAAATTATAGGCCATGATGGCGATAAAATTCTTGGTCACCAGAAACCGCGGGCCATCGACACCTTGCGGCACCATCACGAAGGCGTCGGCCTGTGCTGATCCGAACTTCTCTCCGCCCGCCCGCGCGACGCCGAGCTTCTGCCATTCCGCCACCGTGCGCCACTTGCCACGGCCGATCAGCGCCCGGTTGAAGTCCTTGGGCAATGTCACTTCCCAGCCCCACGGACGATCGGACTTCCACCCGGCCTTGGCGAGATAATTGGCGGTGGAGGCCAGCGCGTCTTCCTTCGAATTCCAGATGTCCTTGACGCCATCGCCAGTCCAATCGACGGCATAGGAAATATAGGAGGTCGGAATGAATTGCGTGTGACCGAGGGCGGCGGCCCACGAACCCTTGAAATTTTCTGCCTTGACCACGCCACGCTTGAGAATTCGGAACGCCGCGATCAGCTGCTCGTTCGCATATTTCTTGCGGCTTCCGGAATAGGCCAGCGTCGCCAGCGAGCGCATCACGCTCATCGAGCCCTTGTCCTTGCCGAAATTCGATTCCATGCCCCAGATGCCGAGCAGGATGTGGCGGTCGACGCCATACTTCGTCTCGATCGCTTTCAGCAACTTGGCTTCTTCCGACTTCTTCGCCTGCCCGGACTCGATACGGATCGGGGTTACTGCCTTGGCCAGATAGTCAGCCGTCGTCGAGTTGAACTCCGGTTGGTTGCCAGCCAGTTTCAACACTGCCGGATCGGGCTCGGTGATGCCGGCAAAGGCCTGGTCGAACAGTTCGCGCGAGAAACCGGCAGCCTTCACCCGTGGCCACAGCGTTTTTTCGACGAAAGCCTCGAATTTGGCGTCGGCGAAGGCCTGGCCAGCACCGAATGGCGCCAAGCATAGGAGCGTGAGCAGATGGCGTCTGAGCATGGAATCCTTCTCGATTCGGATCGCGTGAAGCAGCAATCCTAACAGGGATTAATCTCACCCGCCAATTGCGGCCTCAATCGGGCCGTAAGAAGGAGGTTCAGGCGGCGTTGCGCTGCGCCAGCTTGCGCTCCCAGGCAAGTGCTGTTTCGACGATAAAATCAAGGTTCTCGTGCTTGGGGTTCCAGCCGAGGATTGAACGAACACGATCCGCCCCGGCAACAATCGCCACCGGGTCTCCCTCGCGGCGCGGCACAAATTTGACGGGCAGCACTGCGCCATTGACCCGCTCCACCGCCTTGATGACGTCGAGCACCGAATAGCCCTTGCCATAGCCGCAGTTGAAAATGCCGCTTTCGCCACCTTTTCGCAGATGCGCCAGCGCATCCACATGCGCGGCAATCAAATCACTGACGTGAATGTAATCGCGCAAGCACGTGCCGTCCGGCGTGTCATAGTCGGTGCCGAAGACTTCGAGATGGCCGCGCTGGCCAAGGGCGGTCTGACACGCGACCTTGAGGAGATGCGTTGCGCGTGGCGTTGACTGGCCGATGCGTCCTTGCGGGTCACCACCCGCCACGTTGAAATAGCGGAGCGCGATATACTGCATTCCATGCGCCGCATGCGCGTCCTTCAGCATCCACTCGGTCATCAACTTGGATGAGCCGTAAGGGGATATCGGTGCCGGTGTTGAATCCTCGAAAACCGGTTGCGTCAGCGGATTGCCATAGACGGCGGCCGTCGAGGAAAATATGAAACGTGGAATTCCCGCCTTCACGGCGCACGCCATGAGCATGCGCGACTTCACCGTGTTGTTGAGATAGTATCCCAACGGATCGCTCATTGAATCCGGAACGACGATCGAGCCCGCAAAATGCACCACGGCATCAAAACTGTGATCCGCCATCAGCCGGTCGAGCAGTGCTTCATCACCGATGTCGCCCTCAACCAGCTTGGCCTTGGGCGAGACCGACCACCAGTAGCCCGTCGACAGATTGTCGAGTACAACAACGTCTTCGCCAATGTCGGTCAGGGCCATCACCATGTGGCTGCCGATATAACCAGCTCCGCCGGTGACCAGAATGCTCATGCCGCTCTCCAAATTTCGACTTTATGTGTTGCCAGATCAACGAAGTCTTATGGTCTTCCGGTGCAAAAACCCGGTTAAATTGTAAACGTTGCTACCGATCGGCGTAAACGAGAGGTTAAAACATGCTCCGAAAAATCAAGACCGCTGTATTTCCGGTTGCCGGATTGGGCACCAGATTTCTTCCCGCCACCAAGGCCATGCCCAAGGAAATGTTGACCGTCGTTGACCGTCCGGTGATCCAGCTGGCTGTCGACGAGGCGCGTGAAGCCGGGATCGAGCACTTCGTTTTCGTCACTGGGCGCAACAAGGGCGTCATCGAGGATCACTTCGACAAGCAGTACGAACTCGAATCGGCACTACGGCGGCGTGGCAAGTCAGCCGAACTCGATATGCTGGAGCAGGATCTGCCGGCTGCCGGCCAGACCAGCTTCACGAGGCAGCAAGAACCGCTGGGCCTGGGTCATGCTGTGTGGTGCGCCAGAAACCTCGTTGGCAATGAACCCTTCGCGCTGCTGCTGCCCGATATGGTGATGCATGCAAAGCCTGGCTGCCTCAAGCAGATGATCGATGTCTACGAGGCGCGCGGCGGCGGCAATGTGCTGGCCGTTGAGGAAGTGCCATGGGACCAGGTCACCCGTTATGGCGTTGTCGGCGCCCGTGACTGGGACGGCAACGCCTTTGCTATAGACGGCATGGTGGAAAAACCGAAGACGGCTGAGGATGCGCCGTCCAATCTCATTATCTCAGGCCGCTACATCCTGCAGCCGGATATTTTCATCGAGATCGAAAAACAGGAGCCGGGTGCTGGCGGAGAAATCCAGATCACCGATGCGATGATCAGGTTGATGCAGAAGCAGCCGTTCTATGGCGTCAAATACGAGGGAACCACATATGACTGCGGCGACAAGATTGGATTTCTTGCCGCCAACGTGGCGTTTGCGCTTGAACGCGAAGATCTGGGTGCCGGCTTCCGTACCGCCTTGAAACGCATTCTCGACGAGCGGGGCGGGCTTTAGCGGCTGATGGTCAAGCCCGTGCTGATCCGGTGCTCGACATAGCTGTCGCCCGCCGTGCGAGAATCAAGCCATGTGATGTCATAGGCAGCGGTCCAGGCCAGCACGGGATTGAATTTCCACTCAAGTCCCAGTGAACCATCATAGGTCTTGTCGACTGAGGAGCCATTGTCCTCGATCTCGATCTCCGCTTTGGCCATCAGGTCGATGTTGTCGCGCAGCGCATAGGTCAATTCCGCGCTGGCCGTCCATTGAGCGCTCGCCGGAGTATCCGCCAACGTCGTTTCATCCAGCGCTGTTCCGGTGGCCATCACGATCTTCGTGAGTTCAGTCGGACTCCACGTCACGCTTCCGGTCAAGCCGATGGTATCGGCAGTGCCAAGACCAGCGGCAACATAATTGCGGTGCAGATAAGTAAGACCGAGATCGCCTGTCCATACTTCTCCAGAGTCGAATTCGACGCCGGCCGTTGCGGTATAGCCGGTCGAATCACGACTGATGCCGTTGCGGTCGATCTCCTGGCTATGAATCCGCGGCGCGTAGCTCGCTTCCAGATAAGGCTTGATCGGACCATACTCATTGAACGTCGTGCGCAATGCTAGCGATGGCTCGGCATAGTTGCGGTCGCCATTGTCCTCGATGGCGCCGCCGCCGAGATTCACATCCTCATAGGCCCGTGCATTGGTTGCCGCGGCGAGACGGGCCTTCAGCGGGCCGAAGTCTTGCGACACGGCAAGAGAACCGGTGAAACTGTGTTCAGTCGATTCCGTTCCGCCTGCAGCATCCAGTGCATAGCTGGAGTTGATATCCGCAGTGGTGTTACGGCGTACATCCAGCCGCAACCGCT
>JANLTS010000225.1:0-7144 GCA_031363045.1 Hyphomicrobiales bacterium | reverse complement strand
TCGATGCATTCAATGGACAATTATTATGTGTCGAAACTGCTGGCGCTGATGACCGAAGCCGAACTGCACGCCACGCCCAATCCGCTCATCAACATCACGCTGCAGGGCCGCCATGACACTTATCCGAAACGCCGCGGAATGACTCGCGTGCCGGAGTTGCGCGCCGCTGGCATCAATGTCTCCTTCGGCCATGATTGCGTGATGGACCCGTGGTATCCGCTGGGACAGGGCGACATGCTGGAAGCGGCGTCGATGGGCATTCATGCCCAGCCGATGACCAGCCCCGAGGCAATGCGCTGGGCTTATGACGCGGTGACCGTCAACCCGGCGAAGGCGTTGCACCTGCAGAACTACGGATTGGAAAAAGGCTGCCATGCCGACTTCGTGCTGTTGCAGGCGAACAATCCGGTGGAGGCGATCCGCCTCAAGGCCAACCGGTTGAAAGTGGTGCGCCGTGGCAAGGTGATAGCCGAAACGCCGGAAAGACTGAGTACACTGCGTCTCCCGGGGCGGCCTGCGACCGTCAACGGTGCGCAGTATGCACCGGCTTCGGCGGCGCCACCTACAGACCGTCGAGCAGACGCGTGATGCTGTTGTCGACCTCGGCCAGATCGGCGCGGTAAGCGGCGTTGATCCGGCGCCCGCGCATCTCGGTTTCGATATAATGAACGGACTGGCCCAGCACATTGGCGATCGAGGTGTGGATGATGTTGGTCCGGCCCATGGCGACAACGCCAATGCGGGCACCTGGCGCGGCGAAGATGCAATTGTGCAAGCCCGAACCATCTTCACCGGCAATGCACCGGGCACCGGAAAACAGCGCACGCTGTTCCTGTAACGAGAGGGTTTCGGGCGAGACCAGCTTGAATCCGCGCTGCTCGAACAGACTCTCGACCGCCTCGGCATTGGCGAGTTGGCGATGCTCGCGTTGTTTGCTCCAGTTGCGGCGGGAAACATAAACCAACCTGGCTCCGGGACCGGCGTCAGCGCCTTGTGCCAGGGCGCGCCCGAGTTGGCTCCAGGTCCGCCGGCTGGCGTGGCTTTCCAGCACACCACCGGCACTCGACGTGGTCGGCACCAGCAGGCGCTTGACCCTTATGAAGTCGGCATCGGCGGGAAACGCCTGGTCGAAACAGCCGGGGCTCACGCCATTGGCGAGATCGAGCGACCACTGCTTCTCGGGTTGGCGGTAGAAGGGGATGGGTCCCTCTGGCAACTCCGCCATCCGCATGATGCGCGGCAGGAAGTCGATGATCCAGTGACCATAGATGCTGTAACCGGGGGCGGCGATCATCGCCATTTCTCCGGTCTGATCAATTGCCGGCGGAATGTCGATGTCGAGATTGTCTTCCGAGCGCTCGAAGTGCCATGTCTTGCTACGCAGGCCAAGGTTACTCCAGTTGATCAGCAGGCCCCGCCAACAGATGCCGCGGGCCTCGTCGAGGATCAGGCCGAATGGCGCCTTGATCACCACGTCGCGGAATTCGATGACGCCGTTGGCAAGTCCATTCAGCGGCGGCAAGACCTTGGCGAACTTGGCGGCGACCCTGCCGTCAAGCCCGTCCTGGGTTAGAAGTGTGGAAGGATCGAGCGCGAATGAAAAGGTATTCTGCTTGAACACCCTGAGGCCGTCTTCGACATGGACCGCACCGTCGGCCAGCGCACCGGCACGCCGCAGCACATCGTCGACTGACCTGATTTCGAATTGCGGCATCTGCCTTCTATATCCCTATCGCCCAGCGGCGGCTTCTATCATCCGGCCGCCATGGGCCGCAACACGTAATCCCTTGCGGCAGGGGCCAGCCAAGGCAAAGTGGCGGCGCGCACCGCATGTTGCGGCCGATCGGTTGATTGCCAAAATCTCAGCTGTTCTGTAGTGTCGCGGGCACGGATACGGAAGTGGCCGTACCGTGTATTGCGTTTGAATTGTGCCGGAAAACATGCTGTCAACGCGGCAAGTTTTCGAAGTTTGGAGATCTACGGGAATGCCCAATCCATATAGCAACCTGCCGCGCCGCAACTTCTGGCGCACGGCAGTCAGCGAGAAGTCAGCCTTCAATCTCGAGGGCCTCTACACCAAGAAATTCGGCATTGACCGCGAGGCGCGGATCGGCGCCGCCGGAAGCTGTTTTGCGCAGCACGTGAGCGCCAATATGCGCAAGCGCGGCTTCAATATCGTCGATACCGAACCGGCGCCCGGCTTCCTCAGCGCGGAAGAGGCGAGAGACCAAGGTTACGGAATTTATTCCGCGCGCTATGGTAATATCTACACCGTCAGGCAAATGCTTCAACTTTTGGACGATGCGATGACCGGTCAGGTGCGGGACGAAGACTTTCTTGACAAGGGCGGCCGTTTTACCGACCTGCTGCGGCCAAATACCGAACCTGACGGTTACGAAAGCCTCGAGGAGGCCAAGTTCAACCGCCGCAATCACCTGATGCGGGTCAAGGAACTGTTCACGGGAATCGATGTCTTCGTGTTTACCCTCGGTCTCACCGAGGCCTGGAAGAACAAGACGTCCGGCACCGTCTATCCGGTTTGCCCCGACACGCTGAACGATACCGACAGCGGCCACTATGAATTCCATAATTTCGACTACGCCGAGATCATCGCCGATCTGCAGGCGCTGCGGCTGAAGTTGAAGCAGCAGCTGCCGGACCTGCGGTTCCTGTTCACTGTATCGCCGGTGCCGTTGACAGCCACGGCCTCCAAGCATCATGTGATGGTGGCATCGAGCTATTCGAAGTCGACGCTCAGGGCGGTGTGCGGAACGATGGAGGCGAGCTACGACGATGTCGATTACTTTCCCTCCTACGAGGTCATCACAGCGCCGCTGTCGCGTGGGGTGTTCTACGATCCCAACATGCGCAGTGTGAATATGACCGGCGTCAACACGGCGATGTCGATCTTCTTCTCCGAGCATGACAAGTTTCCGGCGGCGCATAAAGAACATCGGGCGGAACGGCAGGCGGACGACGTGACATCCGAACAGAGTGAAGATGACGTTGTATGCGAAGAAATGATGCTTGAGGCATTTGCGCGATGACGAGAGTGTGTTTTATCGGAAACTCCCATCTCGTGGCGATGATGTATGCCTGGGAAGAGATCAGTCACAAGTATCCGGATGTGGCCGCGGATTTCTACTCGGAAAATGCGCAGTCGCTTGTCTTTGCGCGGATGGAGCAGGACGGCCGGCTGCACGTCAGCTCCGATCCGTTCAAATGCCGCTTCGCGGCGGGCGGGCGGGCGGAGCAGGACAGTATTGATTTCAGCGGCTACGATGCGGTGATTATCGTTGGACTGTTATTTGGTCCGAAGGCGGTGTTGCAAGCCTATAAGCGGTATTCATTCATGGGCCTCAATCGCCAGGGCGGGCAGGTGATGAGCAAGGAGCAGTTCAAACGGGCGACGCTGAACTTTGCGTCGGAAACGGCGGCCTTGCATATCGCCAATCTGTTGAAGGGCCGCAGGAACCTGTTCCTGGTACCGTGCGCGCTGCCGGGAGCCAAGGGCTTTCTCGACGCGAACAAAGCTTCCATGGAGATATGGCGCGAAGCCGCCGAAGCTGGCGATGGCGAGGCGCTGATGGGCATTTACACCACCATGTGCAATGAGCTGACGGCGTCGGGAATTACCGTCGTGCCGCAGCCCAGCGAGACCAAGGCTTCGGCGATCTCGACCTTACAAAGCTATAACTCCAACGTCCTGAAAAACAAGACCGGGGCGATGCGGCCGGAGAACGACTATTCCCACATGAACAGTGACTATGGCGCGGTGATGTGGGGCGAATTGCTGGCGGCGATGGAGAAAGCCAAGGTCTCCGCCGGGCAATGACCGGCGGCGGCTTCACGGCAAGCGTGGGTGCGCTGGACTCCTATTTAACCAGCAGAAAATCAGTTTCCGCGAAAGCGATCTGACCTCTGAAAATGACATGAGATTCTGCCGTGCCATTGCCATCGGTGTCGATCGACACCTGGGTGGTGCCGTTGTTGGTGAAGGTATAGCGCAATTCGGCATCGCCCGATGCATTGAACTCGTCATCACCAATGAAACTGATCGATGCCGCCAATTCTGCGAGGTCGATTTGATCTTCGGTTTGTACAAAGTCCTCAATGATGTCGCGGCCGGTGCCGGTGGTGCTGTCATCGATGGATTCATAGACGAAGATGTCGGCTCCACCATTGCCGGTCAAATTGTCACTGCCTGCCGCGCCGAAGATCAGGTCACTTTCGGCCGAGCCGACGATACTGTCCTCAGCTTCCGTGCCGGTGAGGGTGATCACGTCAAAGACCGGCGACCATTTGGTGAACGCCAGATGCGACAGGTCGATTGCCTGGCCATTCACCGCGATGGATTGGTGACCGCCAACTGCTTCGATCTCTTCCAGCATCAGGATTTGCGCGGGACTGAGGATCGCCAATTGATCGCCTTTGAGCATGGCCAGGCGCTCGATCGACGTCATGATCACCTCCGGCAACTGCGCCTCGCCACTGAATCCGCTGCTTAGTTCCAGTGTATCGCTGCCGCCGCTGCCATCGACAAACTCGCCGGTGACGATGTCGCTTCCGGCATCGTAGACGAAGGTGTCGCCGCCACCTTCACCAAGCATGACATCGCCACTCGATCCGCCGATGATGATGTCGGCGAGCGTGCTGCCGATCAGCACATCGGAGCCGGTGATGCCGGTGATCGAAATCGTTGTGTCTTCCGTCAGACCGCTGAAGGCGACGGTGGAAAGATCAACCGCGCCGGCGGAGATTTCGATGGCGAGCGGCGAGTTAACCACCGCCGCATTGATGCCACCCGCACCGAACTGTCCTTCGGCGAACTTGACCGTCACGGTATCGGCATTGAGAATGGGACCGATGACCGACAGCACTTCGATGCCGGACATGATGCTGGTGGTGAAGTCATAGGTTTCGCCGGGGTCCGCCTCGTGAAGCATCAACATGTCATTGCCGCTGCCGCCATCGATCGATTCGGCGTCCTCGATCATCGTGTCATTCTGAAAGTCGATGGTGTCGTCGCCTTCACCGCCATCAATCGTGTCGCGGCCTTCGTCGCCATAAAGCGTGTCATTGCCCTCGCCACCATCGAGAGTATCGTCGCCGGAAAACCCGTGAACCAGATCGTTGAGGCGCGAGCCGGTGATGTCATCATCAGTGGCGCCGAGGCCATAGGCGAAGATGACATCCTCCGGCGGAATGACAATGGCTTCGGTCCAGTTTTCAAAGGTGACGGCCGACAAATCGATGAGCGAGCCGGACACCCTCAGTTGGTCGTCGCCGCTGCTGCCCTTCACCGTGGTGATGCCGCCGCTGCCGAATGCGGCACCACTGAACATCGCGAAGCCTCCCGTCTTGAAAACCAAGGCCTCGACATTGGTGATGGTGGCGAAGAACAGGCTCAAGCCATCAAAATCGTCTTCGAGAACGATCCTGTCGGCGGTGCCGTTGCCGCCATCAATTTCTTCGAAGAAGAAGCCACTATCGGCACTATTGAGGTATAGAAAGCGGTCGTTGCCGCCGCCGCCGCTGAGAATATCGGGGTCAGCACCGCCGATGATGATATCGCGGCCACTGGCACCGCTGATGACGTCGTTGACCGACGAGCCAGTCATCGTGTCGGCGAGGCCGGTTCCGGTGAGCGTGATGGTGTCGCCAAACACCCAGTCCTCGAACTGCCACAAGCTGGCATCGATCGAGCCACCGGTGACTTCAATGGCGTTGATCTCCGCGTTGCCGGTGATCAGCACGCCGTCAAGGATTGTGACGTTGTTGAAACGCGCCGCAGGGAAGCTCGCCGTGGCCGGGCCAAGGAGATTGGTGAAAAGGATTTCGTCAACGTCGGAGAAGATAACGTTCGAGAAATCGGTTGTAGCACTCACAACAAGGGTGGCCATGGAAACACCTCCGCATGGACGCCCGCCTCTGTTCAGGAAAATGCGGCTTCCTTTGGGGCATGTCAAGCTGTCCGGTCAGCGTGGGCGCAGGCCCTGGATGAAGAGTGTTAAGAGCGTGTCACCTGCGGTAGTTGTCAAGTCGATGCCGTCACCCAGAATTGCCGCAACCTGGACATCGAAATCGGCGTAATGCTGGGTCGTCGACCAGATGGCGAAAATCAAATGATGCGGATCGATGGTGTTGATGCGGCCCGCCGCCATCCAGCTGGCAATGACGGCGGCCTTTTCGTCCACCAGATCTTTCAGGGGGCCTTTGAGGAAATCACCGATCATCGGGGCACCGTGGAGAATCTCGTTGGCGAACAGCCGAGAAGCTTTCGGGTTTTCGCGCGACATGCGGACTTTATCGCGGATGTAGCGCGAGAGCTCGTCGATCGGATCACCCGCCGCATCAAGGGCGCGCAAGGGTTCCAGCCAATCGCGCAAGGTGTGTTCGAGGAGGGCGACGTAAATGTCTTCCTTGCGGCGGAAGTAGTAGAGCAGGTTGGGCTTCGAGAGGCCACAGGCCTTGGCGATCTGGTCGACGGTGGAACCGCGGAAGCCATAGGCCGAAAACACTTCCAACGCGGCGGCGAGGATCAACTCCTCGTTCTGTGTCTGGATCCGCGTCTTGCGCGGGCCGCTGCTGTCGGCCTGTGGCATGCCGTCACTCTGTTAATTCTTGATCAAATGGTCAAGAGCGGATAGCGTCGCTGGCAATAAAAAGACATCAGGGGAGGGTGAACTTGGCGGGGCCAGTGATTTCGGCGCGCGAGTTGGGCCTAATATTTCAGACGGCGGATCAACCGGTCACGGCGCTGTCGGGCGTGAACCTCGAGGTGGAGGATGGCGATTTCGTCTCGTTCATCGGGCCTTCGGGCTGCGGCAAGACCACGCTGTTGCGGGTAATCGCCGATCTCGAACAGGCAACATCGGGAACCATCACCGTTAACGGCATGAGCCCGGCCGAGGCCCGCCGCACCCGCGCCTATGGCTATGTGTTCCAGGCGCCAGCCCTTTATCCGTGGCGGACGGTCGAACAGAATGTCGGGCTGCCGCTGGAGATCATGGGGCTTGACCGCCAGGCCGAACGCATCCGGCGCAATCTCAATCTGGTCAATCTCACCGGCTTCGACAAGAAATTCCCGTGGCAATTGTCGGGCGGCATGCAGCAGCGGGTGTCGATTGCGCGTGCCCTGGCG
>JANLTS010000209.1:0-2625 GCA_031363045.1 Hyphomicrobiales bacterium | reverse complement strand
TGATCCCGCGCCTTACTTGGGCCGGTGTCAGAACTCCTCCAATGCCTTATCGCTTGCTAAAACTAGCTGAGGTTCATACGTAATCAGGAAACCTTATTGTGAATTTGCGTGTTGAACCGCTCAAAAATCCGGTGCGTAGCCTCACACGTCAATGATGACATTAGGGAGCTATACAATGCGTTCTTTCCGTAACCTTATTGCCGCTGGTGCCTTTGCCCTTTCGAGCCTCGGGCTCTCGGTTCAAGTCCATGCCGCCGATATCGTCGATACCGCCGTTGCAGCAGGTTCTTTCAAGACACTGGTGGCCGCCGTCCAGGCCGCGGGTCTTGTCGACACGTTGAAGGGCGCTGGCCCGTTCACGGTGTTCGCGCCCACCGATGAAGCCTTTGCCAAGCTGCCGGCCGGCACGGTCGAAGACCTGCTGAAGCCCGAGAACAAGGACAAGCTCGTCGCCATCCTCACCTATCACGTGGTGCCGGGCAAGGTGATGGCCGCTGATGTGGCTGGCAAGGAAACCATGGCCAAGTCGGCCCAGGGTTCCGAGATCAAGGTCAACGGCATGGATGGCGTGATGGTCGATGGCGCCAAGGTGGTGCAGGCCGACATCGCCGCCGACAACGGCGTTATCCACGTCATCGATCAGGTGATCATGCCGAAGATGTAAGCATCGCAGTCACGGTCCATCTCCGGAGCCCGTGACGATGGGCCGGCGCAGTGTCTCCGTCTGCGCCGGCCTTGCTCACGTGAATTTAGCCGTTGACCATACGGGGAGTCATCTCGATCAGTGTCGGGCCATCGGCGTTGAGTGCAGCCTTGATGGCTTCGGTCAGGGCCTTGAGCGAGCAGGGCTTTTCGGCGTTACAGCCATAGGCTCTGGCCAGCGCCTGGAAATCGGGATTCCGGAGTGTCACGTTGTTGGGCTGGATGCCGGCCCTTGCCATGCTGTCATGAATGGCGCCAAGGAGTTCGTTGTTCCACAGCAGCACGATGATTGGCAGCTGGTGTTCGACCGCAGTACCAAGTTCGTTGATGGTATACTGAATACCGTAGTCGCCATGCAGAATGACCACCGGGGTTTTTCCAGCGCCAAATTTTGCGCCGATGCCGGCGGGCAGGCCGAAGCCCAGCGTGCCAAAGCCCACGGGGTGAATCCATGTGCGCGGCCGCAGTACGGCGAATTCTTCATTCGCGGCATAGGCGATCTGCGTCATGTCGGAGGCGATGATGGTTTCGGGCGGCAACGCGGCGCGGATCGTATCCAGCACCTTGGTCAGCATGACCCGCATCGCATCGGGTGCGGCATCCTGGGGATCATCGGTTGGCAGGCCGGGGCTGCTGCGTACGACAATGCCTGCCGCGATGTGGGCAAGTGCTGCCTTGGCATCGCCCAGAATGGCGATCTCGGCGGTATGAGGGCGGACGAGCGAGGCCGGATCGATGTCGATGCGGATGAGGTTCTTGTCGATCAGCGCATCGGTATCCCAGAAGTCGGTCTCCGAGAGTTCTGATCCCACACAGAGAATGGCATCGGAGGTTCGCAGGAAGTCCACACCAGCGGCGCGGCCGAGGCGATAGCCCATGCACAGCGGGTGATCGGCGGGAACGGTGCCTTTTCCGGCAACCGTCGTGAGGATCGGCGCATTGAGTTTTTCGGCGATGGCGAGCGCATCAACACCGGCCCCCATGGCGCCACCGCCCAAGATGATCAGCGGGCGCTTGGCGGCATTGAGCTTGGTCACGGCGGCGGCAATCTGGTCGCCGTCGGGCATCGGCAGCTTCGGCAAGGCGCGGGCCGTCCAGCCATCGCCCGCCGGTTGCTTCAAGGTGTCGATGGGGATTTCGATATAGACGGGGCGCGGGCGCTGGCTGGCGAAATTGGCGAAGGCACTGGCGATGGCATCGCGCACATCCTTCGGCGTATAGGCGCGGAGGTGAAAGCTGGTGACGGTGGCGGCGGCACCGCGCTGATCCAGCATTTCGTGCAGGCGGCCACGGCCTTGTGCTGAATCGTTTACATCGAGTGCGGTAGCGATCACCAGCATCGGGCTTGAATCCGACCACGCCTGGCCCATGGGGGTCAAGATATTGAGAACACCCGGGCCGGTAATGGTGAAGCAGACGCCGGGCTTGCCCGTGGCTCTGGCATAACCATCGGCCATGAAGCCGGCACCCTGTTCGTGGCGGACCAGCACATGTTTGATCTTGGAGCGCGGCAGGGCGCGGTACATCTCGATGTTATGAACGCCCGGAATGCCGAAGATGGTATCGACGCCATAGGCTTCGAGAAGGCCGACAAGGGCTTCGCCGGTTGAGAGTTCTGCGCGCTTCGACATGATCAGGCTGCCTTTGTGCCGCTAAGGGTCTGGTTTACCGCGTGGCATGCCACAAGGCTTCCCTCATGCGCAAGAAGGGCAGGGCTCACCATCTTGCAATGCTCGAATGCAAGCGGGCAACGCGGGTGGAAGGTGCAGCCCGAGGGAGGGTTGATCGGCGACGGGATTTCACCCTGCACCGGAATGCGGGCGCGGCCCGACATGCCCAGATCCGGCACGGCATCCAGCAGCATGCGCGTATAGGGATGGCGCGGGCCGCGGAACATTTCCTTCGCCGCGGACACTTCGGCCA
>JANLTS010000176.1:0-12658 GCA_031363045.1 Hyphomicrobiales bacterium | reverse complement strand
GCTGAGGTCGCGAAGAGGCCCAGAGCCAGAACCGCGGCGCCAAATTGAAAGTGTTTCACGATGTTTCTCCCGCTCCAGTTGATGTGTCTCTGAAATCGAAAGTCTGCGCATTTTTTAAATCGAATTCCATCACATTTTTTGGATTGATATTTTGAAGGACGTCAATGTAAAAATCAGCTGAAACGGGACAAGTCCATGCGCCGCCTTGATAATATCGACCTACGCCTGCTTCGCGTTTTCGTCGTTCTGGCGGACGCCGGTGGATTTGCAGATGCCCAGATCACGTTAAACCTGTCGCAGTCAACTCTCAGTACCCATCTGTCGGAACTGGAGAAACGTGTCGGCTCCCGGCTTTGCTTTCGCGGCAGGCACAGGTTCCGCCTCACCGATGTGGGGAAGGCGACATATGACGCGGCGCGAAAGCTCTTTACGGATATTGAGGATTTTCAGTCGCGCATTGCCTCGGCAAATCGCGGCATCACTGGCAGGCTCAAGATTGGGGTCTCTGAGGGGGTCTTTACCAGTCCGCATTTGGGCATGCAGAGCGTCATTGCCCGTTTGCTGAAGCCGGATATCGATATTTTTGTCGATCTCTTCCTGGGTACGCCATCAGAGTTGGAGCAGCGGCTTTCAAACGGCGACAGGGACATAGTCATCGGTCCATTTACGCAAAAAACTGCAGGCTTTGTCTTTCGCCCATATTTCCAAGAGCCACATTACCTGTACTGTGGCAAAGGGCACCCGCTCTTTGACAGGCGCGACAGCACGATCACGCAGACGACAATCGATGAATCCAGAATTTCGGTGAGGGGCTATCGTCAGTTTGATGACCTGTATCGTGTCGGCCATCCCAAGGCCGGCGCTTCAATCGTTCATATGGAGGCTCAGCTGATGATGATTCTGTCTGGACGTTTCATCGGTTTTCTGCCCGACCATTGTGCAGAACGCTGGGTCAAGGATGGACTGATGCGCGCTATCAAACCTCGCACTTACAGTTTCAAATCACTACACAACATTGCGTATCGGGAAAGCGATTCCGGCCGCCCGGTCATCGCTGCCTTCTTGAAATGCTTACGCCAAGGCGATTCTGTAGTTTGAAACCGCCACTGCGGTCTGGTGACACCGTTCATTCCATGATACCCCGCTGCACTCCACTGCATGAACGGATCCCGTGAACACATCCAGTCATCGACGCGCCGTTTCTCCGATGATCCCGGTGCTGGTTTGCGCGCTTGCGATCTTTCTGCTCTCTGGCATGGACGCCGCCATGAAATCCCTGGTCATTGCTGTAGGTGTATATAATACCGTGCTGTGGCGCAGCATGCTCGCGACACTGGTTGCGGGAGCGGGTTGGTCTGCCGGGTCACGGTCAAGGCCAAGCGTTCCGGCGCTGAGGCTGCATGTCCTCCGTGCCGCGATTGTCGGCATCATTCTGATCACGTTCTTCTGGGGTCTGGCACGGCTGCCGCTCGCCGAGGCCATCGGGCTGAGCTTCATCGCTCCGTTGTTCGCCCTCTTCCTCGCGGCTTTTCTGCTGGGTGAGCGAATCCGCCGCGAAGCAATCTGGGCTTCAGTGGCTGGCATCGCAGGGGTGGCGATCATCATGGCGGGTCAGTTCGGGCGGGCGAGTTACTCGCACGATGTAATGCTTGGAACCGCAGCCGTGCTCATCTCGACGATGTTCTATGCCTACAATCTGATCCTGATGCGGCAACAGGCGCTGATGGCCAAGCCGAGTGAGATCATGTTTTTCCAGAACCTGGCTCTTACCATCATCCTCGGGCTCGCTGCTCCATGGTTGGCCATCACACTGCCGTCTGAACTATGGTTCCCACTCGCCGGGGTGACAGCGCTTTCACTTGGCGGTCAATTCCTGATGAGCTGGTCCTACGCCCGCGCCGAAGCGCAATACCTGATCCCGACGGAATACTCGGCCTTCATCTGGGCCATTGCGCTCGGCTGGTATTTCTTCGACGAGGCGGTCGTTTGGACCACATTGGGCGGGGCATGCCTGATCATTGCCGGTTGCTTGATTGCGGCCCGCGCCAATCCGAAAATTGCCGAACCCATAGAGGCAACGATCTGATGGACTACGACCCGGCTGCCGCGGGCAGACTTGTGCCGTGCTTTCTCGGAATTGGTGTCTGATTTCCTCGTGCACTAGCGAAGCCGGGCCGACCGATCCAGAACCTCTGAAAGACACTGCGACAGTAACATGGTGGCCCGATTGCGCTCGTCCTTTCGCATGGCCATATGAAACGTGTCGAAATAGGCAAGTTCGTCGTCAAGCAAACTCCGCATCTCGCCGGCCTCGACGAAGGCAGCAGCGAAATGCTCCGGCAGGTAGCCCAGATAACGGCCCGACGTGATGAGAATGGCAATGGCTTCCATATGCGATGTCATGGCGCGGTGGTCGAAGGCCTCGTCGCGCAAATGCGCTGAGCCCTTCATGTAGGTGCGGCCGACATAAGGATATTCTCTGACCTGCGCGGCGCTCACTGCATGCGCGGCGCTGAACAGCGGATGGCTGGAACTGCAATAGAGCCGCTGCTCTTCGCGGAACAGCGGGTGCGCGGCAATCGATGGATGCAGTTCCTCGATCGGCGTGAGGATCACACTGTAGCGTCCGTCGAGCAGGCGTTGCAGCAGGTCCTGCGGTGAGGCGATCTCGACATGCAACATGACCTTTGGTGCGGCATCATTGAAGCGCGCGATGGCTTGGTGCAAAGGTGCCGCGCGGTTGGTGTACATGGCATCGACTGTGCCGAGGTGAACGGTCCCTGCCAGCTCGCCGCGGACCGAACCGACGATTCCGGCGAAATTCTCGACGGAACGGAGCAGGGTTTCTGCTGCATCAAGAATGCGAACACCGTCCGGTGTGAGGGAAAACCCCTTGCGGCCGCGCTCGCACAACCGCACCGCAAAACGGGCCTCGAGGTGCGAAATGTGATTGCTGATTGTTCCCGGGCTGAGGCCTAGCTCGTCTTGTGCTGCGGCAAAGCCTTCATGGCGCACCACCGCCTGGAAGATGCGCAGCAGGCGGAGGTCGGTGGGTGAAAAGTTGAAGTTCAGCTTGCGGACCATACCCTGAGAAATATCATAGTGAAGTATGAAACATAGTAATTTTTTCAACGTGTATTTCGAACTAGCTTCTCCTTGGGGAGACACATGTCAGCACACGGTTACCAGTCCGGCCGCCTCAACCTGCCGTTTGTCGGCATCAGCAGCTTTGGCAAATCGCCGATCTGTCTCGATTGGGATGCCATCGACGCGGATGTCGCCATTGTCGGCGCGCCCTATGATTTTGGCACCCAGTGGCGCGCGGGCGCCCGCTTCGGGCCGCGCGCCATCCGTGAGGCCTCGACGCTGTTCTCATTCGGCCACGCCGGCGCCTACGACCATGAGGACGACGTCACATATCTGGACGGAGTTCGGATCGTCGACATCGGTGACGCCGACATCGTCCACACCGATACGGTGAAGAGTCACGCCAACATCGAGTTCGCTGTGCGCAAGATCCTGGCTGCCGGTGCCTTGCCGGTGGTTCTGGGCGGCGACCATTCCGTCAACATTCCTTGCGTTGCCGCTTTCAGCGAGCAGGAGCCGATCCACATCGTGCAGGTCGATGCGCATCTCGATTTTGTCGACGAGCGTCATGGTGTGCGCTTCGGCCATGGCAGTCCGCTGCGGCGCGCGGCGGAACGAGACTATGTGACCGGGCTCACACAGCTTGGCATTCGCAACGTCTCTTCGACGGCCCGCGAAGGCTATGAAGATGCGCGGCGCATGGGGTCCGACATTCTCTCGGTCCGTCAGTTTCGCAAGCTTGGCGTTGAGGCCGTGCTCGAGCGCATTCCGGCGGCCAAGCGTTATTATGTGACGATCGACATCGACGGATTCGATCCCTCGATCGCACCCGGCACCGGCACGCCGAGCCACGGCGGGTTCGTCTATTATGAAGTCCTTGAATTGCTTGCAGGTCTTGCCAAGCGCGGCACAGTCGTCGGCATGGATCTGGTCGAAGTGGCGCCCGACTATGACCATACCGGCACGACGGCAATCCTCGCGGCACAAGTACTTCTGAATTTCATTGGCCGCATCATGCATCAACGCTCACAGAAGCCGTAACGGAGGAAACACGCATGCTCAGGAAACTCATTGGACTCGCTGCCGCCGCCTCGATCCTGGCGATGGCCAGTGCTGCAGAGGCAGGATCGCTCAAGCTCGGCCACTCGACCTGGGTGGGCTATGGCCCATTCTACATTGCCCGCGACAAGGGCTTCTTCAAAGATGAAGGTGTCGAAGTCGAACTGGTGATCATGGAAGATACACCGATCAAGATGGGCGCCCTGATGGCCGGCCAGCTCGATCTCGTGGCCTCGACGGCCGACGAATTCCCGATCTACATGAAGCCGGGCATCGGCCTTCGCTATGTGCTGGCGGTCGACAATTCCAAGGGCGGCGACGGCATCGTCGCAAACAAGGACATCACTGACGTTGCAGGTCTCAAGGGCAAGAAAGTGGCCTTCGAAGAGGGGTCGGTCTCGCAGTTCTTCCTCAACGCGCTGCTCAAGGATGCCGGCATGACACAGGCCGATATCGAGCCCGTCAACATGGCCGCCACCGATGCGGGCGTCGCCTTTGCCGCCAAGCAGGTGGATGCCGCCGTCACCTGGGAACCGGCCTTGAGCCAGGGTGCAAAGGCCGAGCACGGCCATCTCCTGCTGTCGAGCGCCGACAAGCCCGGTCTGATCACCGACGTGGTGGCCGCGACTGACGCGACACTGAAGGAAAAGGCCGCCGACGTGAAGGGCTTCGTGCGCGCCTGGTACAAGGCGGTCGATTTCATCAAGACCAATCCGGACGAGGCCAATGCCATCATGGCCCAGGGTGTGGGCGGATGGCTGAGCGATCCGAAGGTCTTCGCCGAAACCCTGACCGGCATCGAATATCTCGACAAGGAAAAGAACCTCGCCTTCTTCGGCACGGCCGAGGCGCCGGGCCAGATCAACAAGACGCTTGGTGCAGCGCTTGACGTTTGGAAAGGCTTTGGCCGCATCCAGGTCGAGGTGAAGCCGCAGGACATGATCGACTATAGCTACATCGGCGGCTGAGGGCAGCTGACATGGCTGGTGCGATTGGACGGGTGCTTACGCCCCGGCGGGAGATCTCGCCTGGGTTGGGCTATGCGGCGGGTGGTGTCGTTGCCGGCCTGATTATCCTGCTGTGGTGCGTGCTGACCTATGGCGGGCTGGCGGACACGACATTCTTCCCGCCGCCACATCAGGTGGCGGTGGCCTTCTGGAAGACGCTTAGCGATGGCTCGCTGTTGCGTAACGCCTGGGCCAGTCTCGTCGTGATCAACCTCGGTTTCCTGCTGTCCTCGCTCATCGCCATTCCGCTCGGCATCATGATGGGGAGTTTCCGCATCGTACAGGCGGCTCTCGAACCAGTGGTGAACTTCACCCGCTATCTGCCGGTGACTTCGATGATCCCCTTGCTGATCCTGTGGATCGGCATCGGCATCGAGGAAAAGATCGCCGTCATCTTCATCGGCACCTTTTTCCAGCAGATCGTCATGTTCGCCGATGTCTCCGCGCAAGTCCCCAACGAACTGTTCAATGCGGCCTATACTCTTGGCGCCAAGAAGCGGCAGGTCGTCATGCGGGTGCTGCTGCCTGCCACGCTGCCCGGCATCATCGATACGCTGCGTGTCACCATGGGCTGGGCCTGGACCTATCTCGTCGTGGCTGAGCTTGTCGCATCGAGTTCGGGTCTTGGTTACATGAGCATGCAGGCGATGCGCGGCCTGCATGCCGATCTTATCTTCGTGGCCATTCTGGCGATCGGATTTCTGGGTCTCGTCACCGACATGATCTTCAAATGGATCAGGGTGGTGGCCTTGCCCTGGGCCCGGCAGCGTTAAGGAGGCGATGATGGGCACAGTCAACGTTGAAGACCTCGATCTGCATTTCAAGTCGCGTCATGGCGAAGACGTCATCGCGCTCAACAAACTTTCATTGACGGTGCCCGACAAGCAGTTCGCCGTCATCGTCGGCCCGTCGGGGTGCGGCAAGTCGAGCCTTCTCGACATCATCGCTGGCCTGAAGGAACCGACGGGCGGCGTATGTCGTCTCGATGGCAAACTGATCGACGGTCCGGCCAGGGAACGCGGCATGGTGTTCCAGAATTACTCGCTGTTCCCCTGGCTCAGTGTCTTGAAGAATGTCGAGTTCGGATTGTCGCTGCAAGGCCGGCCACAAAAGGAAACCACTGAGCGCGCGCGCTACTACGTGAGTGCGGTGGGGCTCACCAGTTTCGAAAATGCCTATCCCAACCAGCTCTCCGGCGGCATGAAGCAGCGCGTGGCCATTGCCCGCTCACTGGCAAATGATCCGGAAGTCATCCTGATGGATGAACCCTTCGGTGCCCTCGACAGCCAGACCCGCGTCGTCATGCAGCAACTGCTCCTTGGCATCTGGGAAAAGGAACACAAGACCATCCTCTTCGTCACGCATGACATCGACGAAGCGCTGTATCTCGGCGAGAAGGTCTATGTGATGTCGGCGAGGCCTGGCCGCATCATCGATACGATCGCGGTGGATTTCGCCCATCCGCGCAGTTACGAACTTTCGACCTCGCCGGCTTTCGTCGACCTGAAACGGCGCATCCAGCACAGTCTCCACGCCGAGGTGCACAAGGCACTATCGACGGCAGCCTAGAAACCATTTCAATTTTTAATTGGGTGGACCCATGTCTTCCAGATCAGACTCTCGCTTTGACTATGTGATCATCGGTGCCGGATCGGCTGGCTGTGTGCTGGCGGCACGTCTCAGCGAAGTCCCTGAGAATCGCGTACTGCTGCTCGAGGCTGGCCCTCGTGACTGGAATCCGATGATCCACATGCCGACCGGTGAGATCTTCATGGTGGGCAGCAAGGTCGACTGGCAGTTCCGCTCGGAACCCGAGCCGAAGCTGGGGAATTATCAAGTGCCACTGCCGCGTGGCCGGGTGCTCGGCGGAAGTTCCTCGATCAACGGGCAAGTCTATTGCCGCGGCCATCACCGCGACTATGATGAGTGGCGCCAGCTGGGCAACGAAGGCTGGGACTGGGAGAGCGTGTTGCCGTATTTCCGCAAGGCGGAAAACTGGAAGGGTGGCGCCAATGACTTGCGCGGTGGCAACGGACCACTGCAGACAACCTATGGCCGCTACAAGATGGGTCTGTTCGATGCCTTCATCGCGGCGGGCCAGCAGGCGGGCTATCCATTCAACGCTGACTACAACGGTGCGGAGCAGGAAGGTTTCGTCTATACGCAGTACACCCACATGCACCGCTTTCCGCTGCGCTGCTCGGCGGCCCGGGCCTATCTGTGGCCGGTAATGAAACGCAAGAACCTCACGGTGTGGACCGGTGCCCGGGTGCAACGCCTGTTGTTCGAGGCCAGCCGAGCCACGGGCGCCGAGGTCAACTACAAAGGGCAGCACCTCACTGTTGTGGCGGAGCGCGAAGTGATCCTCTCGGCTGGTGCCTATCAGTCGCCGCAATTGCTCATGCTGTCGGGCGTCGGTGATCCGGCTGAACTTGCGCGGCATAGTATCGATTGCCACCACGGCCTGCCGGGTGTCGGCAAGAACCTCCAGGATCACGTCGGCTCCTATGTGCAACACCGATGCCTGAAACCAGTGACCTACTATAATCTCAAGAATCCGCTCAAGCTCGCAGGAGCCATTGCCAGCTATGTGTTTGCAGGTCGCGGGCCACTTTCCGTGTTCCCGATGAACGCCATGGCCTTCCTGAAAAGCGATCCGGCGCTGGAGCGTCCCGACATCCAGTATTATCTGGTCCCCAATGCCATGAACCCCAATGGCTCGGAAAGTTATTTTCCGAGCTATCACGGCTACAACATTCACTGGTGCGGATTGCGGCCGCAATCGCGCGGACAAGTCACGCTGGCCTCATCCAACCCGGCCGATGCGCCGCGCATTGCCCACAACTATCTCACGTCGCCCGCCGACCAGGAACTAAACCGCTATGCCTTCCGTTTGGCGCGCGAGCTGCACAAGCAGACGGCCTTCGACGTCTATCGCGGTGAAGAAGTCGATCCTGGCGCTGCTTGCGCTACCGATGCCGATATCGATGCCTTCATGGCGAAGTTCATTTCCTCGCACTATCATCCAGTCGGTACCTGCAAGATGGGCCAGGATGACGAAGCCGTCGTAGATGCAGAGCTGCGCGTCCATGGGTTGAAGAATCTTCGTGTGATCGATGCATCGGTAATGCCCCGTCTGGTTGGTGCGAACACCAATGCGCCGACGATCATGATTGGCGAGAAGGGCGCAGACATGATTCTCGCAAACTGAACATAGCCGGCTTTTGAAGTTGTCAGGCCAGCGTCGATTCTTACAAAAATGAAAGGAGACTGCTCTGCACTTGAGAGCGGTCTAAGTTCAGTTGGGTTTCGCGGGGGGTGCGGAAGACGCGCAGATGTGATCTCGGGCGATGCGGATGGATGATCGCACTGTGACTGATGCATATTGTCCACTTCAGCCCGGCGCAATCTTTGGACCTTAGCCCGGAGTGGACCAGTCCCCGGCGAACATGGTTTTCGCCGGAGCGGTAAGGAGACACCATGATCCAGGACAAGTTCGCCGGTCAGCTCATTGCGCTATCTGCAGCTGACTTCGGCGGCTTGCCGGACATTGCAACATTGGCCGCGATTGAGAACCCTCCCGCGGCGATACCTTCATCTGTCAGCGCAGCCAGCAGCCTCGTCGATCTACTGACCATCGGAATTGTTGTCTTTGGCTTGGTGTTTTTTGGCGTCCTCGCCTGGCTGGCGCGCCGACGCGGCAATCGGCCGGCCTCAGGCAATCGCTCCACGGACGTGGCCTCTCGGGCCCGCCCGCTCGAAGCCGTCGACATGTTGAAGGCCATCGGCGTTTTCGACTTGCAACCCATCCAACACTTCGACAACAGGCGAGCCATCGGACTTGTCATCAAGTCGCTGGGCAAAGGCCCCGAGAGCAATCTCACGCAGCGCGTCGCAGAACCTCCCCCGGACGAGATCGATCGCCTCCGTGATGGCGTTAACTTGGCTGCCGAGACCGGCGGATCAGTGCGGCACATCATCGACCGCGTTGTGGAGATCAATGCGGTTGTCGCCGAAATTGCCGCAAGTGCCGAACGACAAGCATCGGGCCTCCAGGAATTCAACAGCGCTGTCGACCAGTCGGATCAGGTGACCCAGCAGAACGCCGCACTCATAGACGAGGCCAGTGCGGCCACCCGCGGGTTGATGCAACAATCGGCCGAACTTGCTCAGATCGTGGCGCGTTTTACTTTGGCCGCCTCCAGCGCCATCACGGCAGCCCGGCAGCCGATGGCGCAGGCCCAAACGAAGACCAAACGGGCCGCGGGAGGCGGCATAGGGGACGGTTGAGAGGAACTCCGAGCCATGGTTGTTTCAGGTGAAGGTCTTGTGCCAGTGGCGGGCGATATCGATGCGCCGGGGGATCCATACTCTGTCGTGCGATTGCACATAGTCGATGAACTTGGCCAGTCCCACGGCGCGGCCCGGGCGCCCCACGAGGCGGCAATGCAGGCCAACCGACATCATTTTCGGTGAGCCCCGGCGGCCTTCCTCATAAAGACAGTCGAACGTGTCCTTCAGATACTGGAAGAAATGCTCGCCGGTGTTGAAGCCCTGCGGCGTCGCGAAGCGCATGTCATTGGCATCGAGCGAATAGGGAATGATCAGGTGTTTGCCGCCATCGGGCTTCTTCAAGAAGTACGGCAGGTCGTCGGCATAGTCGTCGGAGGAGTAGAGGAAGCCACCCTCTTCCATGACGAGCTTCGTCGTGTTCATCGAACAGCGGCCGGTGTACCAGCCGAGTGGCCGCTCGCCAGTCACGCGCGTATGAAGGGCGATGGCTTGCGCAATCTGCTGGCGCTCCACCTCTTCCGGCATGTCCTTGTGCTCGATCCACTTGAGGCCGTGGCTGGCGATTTCCCAGTCCGCTTCCTTCATCGCCTCCACCTGATCGGGAGAGCGTTGGAGCGCAGTGGCGACACCATAGATGGTGAGCGGCACGCGTGCGCTGGTAAACATCCGCCACAGCCGCCAGAAGCCAGCCCGCGCGCCGTATTCGTAAATCGATTCCATGTTCCAGTGGCGCTGGCCCGGCCAGGCGGCAGCACCGACGATTTCCGACAGGAAGGCTTCGGAGGCCGCATCGCCATGCAGGATATTGTTTTCGCCGCCTTCCTCGTAGTTCAGCACGAACTGCACGGCGACATGCGCACCACCCGGCCATTTGGGATCGGGAATCGCACGGCCATAGCCTTTCATGTCACGTGGGTAGGGGGTCATCGTTCACCACCGGGTTATGAAGTCATCTCGATGACCTTAGTCCTTCCGCGCCCAGATCGAAAAGGACAACGGCATCCGGGGAATACCTTGCGGCAGCACCCACATGCGGCGGCGGCCATCGACCGGCCGCATATTCGGTGCAAATTGCCAAGCCAATCTCTCATGTTCGTTCAACGCTTCGATGCGCATGCCAGCCGCAATCAGTCCGTTCAGAATGTCGCTGACGGGATGTATCCACTCACAGGTCGTTGGATGGGCAATGATATCGGTATCGCCCGTGTATGTGGTTGGCGTGTCCATGGTCACCGGTTGATCCGAGGGCGTACGCCAGTCATAGGCCGGGCGCAGTTCCGGCGTCGTCTCATCCAGCAGCATGATGAACGGGTGTCCTTCAAGCAGGTAAAGCCTGCCGCCGGGTTTCAGCAGTGACGACACCACCTTTGCCCAGCCTGCGATGTCGGGCAACCAATTGATCGCACCCCACGTGACATAGACCATGTCGAACTCGCCAGTCATCAGCTGGCGGGCATCATAGACATTGCCCTCGACGAAGCTGGCGTCGAGACCGGTCTTCACCTGCAATTGGCGCGCGGCTTGAACAGCGACGGGCGAGAAATCGAGCCCGACACATGAGGCGCCGCGCCGCGCGAGGCACAGCGTGTCGATGCCGAAATGACATTGCAGATGGGCAATGCGCAGGCCGCTCACATCGCCGATCTCCTCGTGTTCGATGTCATGCAGATTGTCGGCGCCATCGAGAAACGCCTGCACGCGATAGCCGCCGGCCTCATCCTTGATATGGATGGTGGCACGGTCGTTCCAGTTCAGCTTGTTGATGGCGAAGTGATCGGTCATGGCGTGTCTCCAAATGCGAAAGGGGCCGGTTTGCACCAGCCCCCCTTGAAACTCATCCGTTCGCTGACGTTCAGCCTTCGGTCTTGGCGGCTGCGGTCGGGATCAGGGCGCGTTGCTTTTCGGCGATACGCGCCGACTTGCCGGTGCGGCCACGGAGGTAATAAAGCTTGGCGCGGCGGACTGCACCACGGCGGATCACCTTGATCGAGTCAATCATTGGCGAATAGACCGGGAACACGCGCTCGACACCTTCGCCGTAGGACATCTTGCGAACCGTGAAGTTCTCGTTGATGCCGCCACCGGAGCGGGCGATGCACACGCCTTCATAGGCCTGAACGCGAGTGCGCTCGCCTTCCTTAACCTTGACGTTGACAATGACCGTGTCGCCGGGAGCAAATTCCGGCACGGCGCGCTGGGCGGCAACGACTGCGACCTGCTCTTTTTCGAGCTGAGCAATGATATTCATGACTAACTTCCTCAAAGGGTAGCGGGGCCTATAGCCGCAACCGGGTTCAAAATCAAATCTTTCCCGATCCCGGCGTGGCCAGAAAGGCCTGCCACAGATCGGGCCGTCTTAACCTTGTCAGTTCCTCGCGCCGCTGGCGTTTCCACCGGGCAATCGCCTGGTGGTCGCCGCCCAGCAGCACGGCCGGAATCTCCAGCCCTTCCCAGAGGTTGGGCTTGGTAAAGTGAGGATGTTCCAGGAGGCCATCCTCGAAACTCTCTTCGATGCCGCTGGCCTTGCTCCCCATGACACCGGGAAGCAGCCGCACCACGGCATCGAGCAGAACAAGTGCGGCGGGCTCACCGCCCGACAGAACATAATCGCCAACCGAAACCTCGGTCAGGCCGCGGGCTTGGATTACCCGTTCATCGACGCCCTCGAAGCGGCCGCAGACGATCAGGCATCCCGGCCCCGCCGCCAATTGGCGCACGAAACCCTGGTCGAGCTTGCGGCCCCTCGGGCTCATCAACAGGCGCGGACTTGTGTGATCCGCCGCGTCGATGGCCGCCGCCAGCACGTCAGGCTTCAGCACCATGCCGGCGCCACCTCCCGCCGGATGATCGTCCACTGTGCGGTGGCGATCAGTGGCAGAGGCACGAATATCACGCGCCTCGAGTGACCAGATGCCCTGTTCCAGCGCCCGCCCCGCCAGAGATGACCCAAGCGAGCCCGGGAACATCTCCGGGAACAGCGTCAGGATGGTGGCGCTGAAGCTCATTCCGGTTCGTCCTCGCGGCGTCCCTCATCCAGAAAGCCTTCCGGCAAATCGACCACCAGTTTCTCGCCATCCGCCGTCAGCACGAAGCCAGCGGCAAAGGGGATTAGCACGGTGTCTCTCCGGCCTTCGACCTTCACATCGATCAGGTCGCTGGCGCCGTAGTTCTCGATACCAACGACCTCGCCCAAGGTCGTGCCGTCGGCCAGC
>JANLTS010000159.1:0-4744 GCA_031363045.1 Hyphomicrobiales bacterium | reverse complement strand
TCCGAGCTACTCCCTCGCAGCCAATCCTGTTGGCGTCTGGTCGATGTCAAATGGCAAAGTCACTGTGAAGCTCTCCAATTGCGGTGGCAATCTTTGCGCCCGCATCGTCGGCCTCGCCGAACCAATCAGCAAGATCGACGGCAAGGCAAAGGTCGACCGCGAGAACCCCGATGCAGCCAAGCGCAAACGGCCCCTCATGGGGCTTTCGATCCTCATCGGCATGAAGCCGTCTGGCAAGGGCTTGTGGAAAGGCGCGATCTATAACCCTGATGATGGCAAGGTTTACAGCGGCACGATTCGCCACAATGGCGGCACCATCAAGCTGAAAGGCTGCGTGGCGGGGGTCTTTTGCCGAACGAACACCTTCGTCAAGGTCAACTGACCGCGGCACCTGAAAAACGCCGCGATTGCCAAGCTTAATGGCTGCGAAGTTCGCGAAGGCGGAGCGCAAGGCGATGCATGTTGTTCGTTACTGACCGATTGCGTGGCCAGCCTTTTGCAACCTGTGGAAAGATTGGTTAGTATCGCGTAAATGCCGGAGGTCACATGTCTCAGACTGAGACACTACTGCTCGTCGTCCTTGGCTTTGCCTTGGCAACGCTCATTGCATTGTTTGCGGGCCGCTTGTTGTGGGCTGCGGCCCTGAAGCTGGGGGCGCGGCGCATGCAAAAGCAGGTGCCAACGACGCTTGTCGGACTGCAGACCGAACGTGACCGATTGCGCGCCGAATTTGCGATGTTGTCGCAACGCCTCGGCGCCCGCCTCGAAGCCGCCAAGCTGAAGATGGCCGAACAGATGGCGGAAGTCAGCCGCCACCGCAATCGGCTTGAGAGGCTTGAAGAAGAAAAGCAGGCATACGAGACGACGGTGGCCGGGCTCAACACTCAAGTCAGTGTGCTCAACGAACAACTGAACGGCGCCCGCGCGGCCCAGGCCGAAATGCAACAGACCATCGCCGAAAAGCAGGCTGCCCTTGATCTGGCTCTCCGTGATCTCACCGCTGAACTGAGCCGTCCTGCCTCACAAGCTGAGATGCCATTTGCAGCTGCCGAAGAAACCTCCGGGCCGCGCCAGCGCTCTGGCATCGACCGCCTGAACGCGCTGGCCCAAACCGTAGTCCTTGACCGCGACGACCGGCGTGATCCAGACTTCGCTCTCCCGTCGATGCCTGTTGCCGTGCCCGAACCGCCGGTCGACCCGCTAATCATCGCCAAGCTCAAGGAGGCCGAACAGGAAACCGGGGACTTGCAGAAGGAACTCGAAAAGCTCGACGCCGAGTGGTCGAAGCGCCTGGAAGAAATGCAGGATCAGACTGGCCAGAACGGCGAAGCGGCACCACCGCCCACCGCCGTTGCCAATGTCATCTCGCTGGCCAACCGTATCCGCGATCTGAAAAAAGGCATGGGCGCCAGCTGACGTTATTCTTCATTGCCGCTTTCCGGTTCGACGTTGCGCCGGGTGAGCGCCTTGAGGTCCGCACCAGATACGTCAAGAAACAGCAGTAGCGTGTGATCGACCTTCACCCCATCGACGTTCCCCAACATGCTGAGGAATTCGGTTTCTTTCTGCATGAGATCGGCGGCGCATGCCATTCTGGTGGCGGCCAGCGGAGAGATCTTTAAGTGATGGTCATGCTGCTCATAAGTGCCGGTGAAGCGATTGCAGCCGCCAAATCCGAATAGTTGCCCCGAACCCGCGAAACTGATGTATCGCGCGCTTTCGCCGTCATCACCAACCACGCCCCACTCACTGCCTTCGAGCTTCTCGCCATGCGCCAGCGCGGCGCCGGAGAGGATAGCGGCACATGCCACCGCCAGTACAACAGACTTCACCCGCATCGAAATCCTGCCTCGTAAGATTGTACGAATCACGCCAGCACACTTGATAGACCAAAGCAGCTAGCGAACGGAATAGCTCCGGCCGTACGCAATTGCCGGCGCAAGCCCAGCCCCAAAGACTGGCCTTGGGTGTCCCCGGGGGGCGCTCAGAAAAGTCGTGAATGAATGAATTTTCCAATTCTGCCGTTGGCGAACGGTCGAACTTTCAGGCCCCGTGGGTTCGCCCCATCGACCTGTTGTGCCCCGGAGATGGGGAATGATCTGGTGCAGCATCATGCAAGACCGATCAAACCCCCACAATTTAGGGATGAATTCAGTCAGTTCTCAGCTTTGGTGCTCCCTGCGGGAGTCGGCTCCAAGCATAGATACACACCATAATATGCTTGTAGTATTGCGTTCAATGGCCCATGACTTGGGTACTGCAATTGGGTACCACTATGACAGACCGGCTCTACTTGGACCTCAGAGGCCAGACATACTGGTACATTCGCAAGGTGCCAATGGCATTGAAGGCCAAGATGCTCTACCCCCACACAGGGAAGGCGCACTACCGCGTGAACCTCAAGACGGGCGATATTCGCCACGCACAACGCCAACGGAATATCATCAACGTTGCATTTGATGCAGAGGTCAGCGCCGCGCGTAAGCGGCGTGCGGGCATACAAGAGGACGCGCTCATAGTCGAAGTGACGACACTCAGGCGGTGGGTCGCGGACGCCGTGAACAAGGGAGATGCGGACGCCCGTCAGTCGGTTGCCGAAGACATTGCGCTGGAGAACGCGGAGAAGCTTGAAGGCAAGTTTGGCGACGATTTTGCAGCCCGGTACTATCAGACCGCGACGAACACCCGACCTGGTACAGAGATTGACGCCTATCTTGATAATTTCATCGCGCAGAACCCCGCCAGGCCACACACTAACTACAGGCGGAAGAAGGTCATCAATGACCTCGCGGCTTGGCGTTCAGGGTTGTTCGTGGAAGTCATCACGCGCGACATTGCGCGGCAATTTGTTGACGAGGTAATCGCGCCCGGTCGCAAACCAGAGACAATCAACGGAGACCTTGGGGTCCTTTCTTCTTATTGGAAATGGCTGTCAGATCAGGGGTACGTGAACGACAGCTGCGCGAACCATTGGACACGGTTTCGTCGAAAGAGCGAGAAGAAGGAACTCGACGACAGACAGCGAGCCTACAGCGATGATGAGATGCGGCTTCTATTTCGCAGTACTAAGCCGATGCGCCTCGATCTTCTCGATTGCGCCACTATTTCGGCGATGAGCGGTGCCCGTCTCGAAGAGGTTGGAAGTCTAAAGGTGAAGGACGCCGATTTGAAGGCTCTCACACTTTTTCTGCCCGGCACAAAGACTGAGGCGGCACCACGCAAGATACCACTTCATGCGGACTTGGTGTCAATCTTTAGCCGCCGCGCTGAGGGCAAAGCCCCAAGCGACTGGGTCTTCCATGAGTTGCCGATTAGGAAGTCGGATGCATTGAAGGGGCGAGCAGCCAAAATTTCGCAAGCGTTTACTAGGTTCAGGCGTTCAGTTGGTATTGGCCACACAGCAGAAGCAGAAGAACGGTCACCCGTGGATTTTCATAGCTTCAGACGCTGGTTTGCGACTCAATTAAGAAAGCACAACACGCCTGATCGATTGATTGACGGCATTTGTGGGTGGACTCGAGCCGACATGCAGGACCGTTACACTTGGAGCGCTGACGTCTTTGGTCAAATGCGGGAAGCTGTCGCCAATGTGAAGATGCCGTAAGACACGGCGGCAATTCAGTCGAAAAATGTGAAGGCCACATTGAAGAGTGTGGTTGCCTAAGTTACCCCCCCTACCCCGACTGGTCCCAGCGACTGTCTGACGTTCAGAGCGGTTCCCTGAGAGAAGAGGAGAGCACTTGGAGGCCGATCTCGGGGGTCTGAGACATCTTGACCTCCGGCTGACATTCACTGGAAATCGGCCTCATCGGGTTCTTGTTGATCAATCCATTTTCCACCCGCCGGGCTGTCTATGTCAGTGTATAATTGTGTTAGGTTCTTTCGACCTTGAGCGAAGTCCAACAGGGAATGCCTGTTCTTGTTCCAACAAGAGGCCATGCGGTCCACAACATTGGGAAGGTGTTGGAAGAAGAACTCCATAGTTCTAGAAGTGGGTTCTTCAGTCGCTCTTATGTCAGTGAAGCCCAACGAGTTTTTGTCTCTAGCTCTGTTCGCGAGGTCTTGTTGGTCCGAGGGGAAGTATTGATGGTATGTTTGATGTGCAATTATTCCGGCTGGTTCGAGGAAATTTGTGATGGTGGTGTAGTGGAGTCGGCGGGCAATCAAAAGTGGGGTCGCATTTAGTTCGTACGCCTTGACTATGAGTTCTTTGATTGCTCTTGCGTTTGGATAAATCCATTCTCGATAGTTCTTGCACTCAATGCAGATCACGCCGCTGTCGTGACCAAATTGGAGGAAATCGGCCTCTTTGTCAGTCGAGTGGGTGTCGATAGTCTTCGGAGGTTGAATCTTCCTATACCGGTTTTCGGTGTTTTTGGGTTGGTCGAGCTTGAAGTACCCTTGGTAGGTGTATCGAGGATTGCGCTTTCGGACTTCACTTAGGCACTTGAAAATAACTACCTCAAGTGCGTCACCTGTGAGGTTTCCGAATGCGTTTCCCGCTATTGACGCATAAAGCGGGGCGAGTGTCTGGAGCAAAGGTTGGGCCTTGGCGGTTGTTGTACTAAGATTAGAGTACCATGGCTGAGTTGTGGTAGCCGAATGGAAGTGTGTTCGTAGGCGCTTTGTCTCGATCAAGTCCAGGATAGCAAGCCCCACGAGGTGGGGGTCCACGCGCATGTGGCTTGGTCCCTGATCCGATATTTTTTGTTCCAACGTTCGTCTGTGGGCGACGGTGTGGTGG